>JAIVHP010000389.1:0-6081 GCA_020201045.1 Flavobacteriales bacterium | reverse complement strand
CGAGCTGGCGTTTTGAATTTCTATAATCTCTTCGAGTCGGGCTTGTTTCACATCTTCGGGTACATCGTCTTCGTACTTCCGGTCGGCCAGGGTTTTTGGACGCTCCGAGTATTTAAACATGTAGGCAAACTCGTATTCCACTTCTTTCATCAGCGATACGGTATCGCGGTGGTTTTCGTCGGTTTCGCCGCAAAACCCGGTGATTATATCGGTGCTGATCGCGCAATCGGGCATAATTCGGCGGATTGCCGCTATTCGGTTTTCGTACCACGCTCTGGTATACCCGCGATTCATGCGTTTCAATACATCGGAGTTTCCACTTTGTACGGGCAGGTGAATGTATTTGCAAATATTTTCGTAGCGCGCCATGGTGTGCAGCACGTCGTCGGTCATGTCTTTGGGATGCGATGTAGAGAAACGTATGCGAAGTTTGGGGTCTACCTGTGCAACTTTTCCCATAAGTTGAGCGAAATTCACCGTTTCTTTCTCCGGATCGATTGTTTCGCCCTTTTTTGTGACATTCCAGCGGTAAGAATCTACGTTTTGACCCAGTAGGGTTACTTCCCGGTATCCCTGCTGAAATAAATACTTAGCTTCGTGCACAATGGTCTCCGGGTTTCTGCTTCTTTCTCGGCCACGTGTAAAGGGAACCACGCAAAACGAACACATATTGTCGCAACCGCGCATAATAGAAATGAAGGCCGTAACTCCATTGCTGTTGAGCCTGATGGGGCTAATTTCAGCATACGTCTCCTCTCTTGAAAGTAATACGTTTACCGCTTTTCTTCCGTCTTCTACTTCTTCTACCAATCCGGGAAGTTCCCGATAGGCATCGGGACCCACCACCATATCGACCAGCTTTTCTTCGTCGAGCAGTTGCGACTTCAAGCGCTCGGCCATGCAGCCCAATACGCCAATTACCAGCTTGGGATTGCGCTTCTTTAGCCCGTTGAAGTGATTCAATCTGTGGCGAACTCGCTGCTCGGCGTTATCTCTAATAGAACAGGTATTGAGTAAAACAACATTCGCGTCTTCGGCATTTCGCGTGGTTTGGTACCCTTCTTCAGCCAAAATGGAAGCAACAATTTCGCTGTCCGAGAAATTCATCTGGCAGCCATAGCTCTCCAAATAAAGCTTTTTACCGTTCTCTTTTCCGGTTTTTTTTAGCAAAGTTGCCTCTCCTTGTTTGTCTTCTTCCAGTACCTTACTCGAGTTTGATAGCATAATTTTATCTCCTAATTCGCTGCAAATTTACTGAAAAAATAAAGAGTTTTCTGCCAAATTGGCACAATATATCAGGTTTGTTTTTCTGTTCTTTATTGCCTTCTGCCGTCGGAGGAAGATGTTAGAAATGGAGATTATTACCTTCCATTAAAAATTCATTGCTTTACTTTGTAGCTGCAAAAGCACTTGCTGCTTCAATAAAAATCAAAGGATGTCAAAAAATTTAGTGATAGTTGAGTCGCCGGCAAAAGCCAAAACCATAGAAGGTTTTCTGGGGAAAGACTTTACCGTAAAATCCAGTTACGGCCATGTTCGAGATCTTAAGAAAAAGGGGCTGGGTATAGATGTAGACAGCAATTTTGAGCCGGAGTACGAAATATCAGAAGACAAAAAGAAAGTAATAAAAGAGCTGAAGGATCTGGTAAAAAAATCTGACATCATCTGGCTCGCAACTGATGAAGACCGCGAAGGGGAAGCCATATCCTGGCACCTTGAAGAGAGCCTGAATCTGAAAGACAAAGAAACCCGAAGAATCGTATTTCACGAAATCACCAAAACGGCAATTGACCGCGCAATCGAGAATCCGCGTGGAATTGATTACCGGCTTGTAGATGCCCAGCAAGCGCGCCGCATCCTGGATAGGTTGGTAGGGTTTGAGCTTTCGCCGATTCTATGGAAAAAGGTAAAGCCATCGCTTAGTGCTGGTAGAGTGCAATCTGTAACGGTTCGACTTATCGTTGAGCGCGAGCGGGAAATAGAGAATTTCAAATCAGAGGATTCTTATCGCGTTCAGGGCATATTTAATGTGAATGGTAAGAGCTTTAAAGCTGCGCTCAATAAGAAGCTAAAAACCGCTGAGGAAGCACTTGCCTATCTCAAAGCCTGCGAAAAAGTAGGTTTTGAAATTGGAGATCTCGAGGTAAAGCCCGCGAAAAAATCTCCGGCGCCGCCATTTACCACATCCACGCTTCAACAGGAAGCGAGCAGAAAGCTCAGTTTCTCAGTAGGGCGCACAATGAGTGTTGCACAAAAACTCTACGAAGAGGGTAAGATTACCTATATGCGTACAGATAGTTTGAATCTTTCTGACAGCGCCAGAAATGCCGCTAAGACTGAAATTACTTCGAGCTATGGCGAGAAGTTCTCGCACCCCAGAAAATTTGCCACTAAATCTAAAGGGGCACAAGAAGCCCACGAAGCAATTCGCCCTGCAGATATGAGTGTGAAATCTGTGAAGGGAGATGCGGCAGGACAGCGTCTATACGATTTGATTTGGAAAAGGACGCTGGCTTCTCAGATGGCCGACGCGCAACTCGAAAAAACCAAAGCAACCATTAAAGCAGACGGGGGAACAGACGATGAAGATAGAACCGAGAAGGAAGAAGAAGGCGTGCTGCCTGCTATGAAAACGGGCGATGAACTTGAAAGAGAGTCTATTACAGCAGTGCAGCGCTTTACGAACCACCCGCCAAGATATACGGAAGCCAGCCTGGTTAAAAAGCTGGAAGAGCTCGGTATCGGCCGACCTTCAACTTACGCCCCAACGATTTCTACAGTTCAAAAGAGAGGCTACGTTGTAAAAGAAGATCGCGAAGGTTATCCGAGAGATTACACGGTTATCGAATTGAAAAAGGACGGTGTTACGGAGCGAAAGCAAACGGAAACTACCGGTTCCGAAAAAGCGAAGATGTTTCCTACCGATATTGGAATCGTAGTGAACGACTTTTTGGTAGAGCATTTTGAGAAAATTTTGAGTTACGACTTTACGGCATCTGTTGAAAAACAATTCGACGATATTGCCGAAGGACAACTCAAATGGACTGAAATGCTCAAGAGTTTTTACGGGGGCTTTCACAAAACCGTGGAAGAAACTTTGGAACACAGCGATCGCGCTACTGGAGAACGCGAGTTGGGAAAAGACCCCAAAACAGGTAAACCGATCTATGCGCGAATCGGCCGATACGGACCGATGGTGCAGATTGGAGATGCCGAAGACGAAGAAAAACCGCGCTTTGCCGGACTAAGAGCCGATCAGAGTATAACGAGTATCACCCTTGATGAAGCCCTCGATTTATTTAAACTGCCTCGGACTGTAGGGGAGTACGAAGGCGAAGAAGTAGCCGCGTCTGTCGGCAGATTTGGCCCATACCTCCGGCACAAGGGAGCGTTTTACAGCATTAAGAAAGACGATGGAGACGACCCGTTGAGTATAAAAATAAATCGCGCCATCGAAGTAATCGAAGCAAAGCGCAAAGCCGACCGGGAAAAGCTGATCAAAACGTTCGAAGAAGACGAAACCATGCAGCTGCTAAACGGCAGATGGGGGCCATTTCTCAAAGCCGGTAAGAAAAATTACCGCTTGCCAAAAGATGTAGAGCCAGAGAAGCTGAGCTATGAAGATTGCGTAAAAATCATTGAAGAGGCGCCGGCAAAAGGAAAGCGAACTACGCGAAAATCTAAGAAAAAGGCTTAAATGGCCTGGACAGACGAATTTTCCTTCCTTCTCACGCCACTCGAAGGCTTTGATAAACTCGGTGAGCCCGACTCGGTTCAATATGCCGATTATTTGAGGGTGTTCGATAAAGATTTCCCCGATATCGACGATGCAGATATCATTTTGTTGGGGGTGGAAGAATCCAGGCGGTGTTCAGATAAAGCTTGCAAGGCGGCACCAAATGCCATCAGAAAAGAATTTTACAAGCTTTTTCACCACTGCAAGGATATGGTAATTGCCGATATTGGCAATATTGCACCCGGCGCCCATCCACACGATACGGACCACGCGGTAAAAACCGTGGTGCAAAATATTCTAAAGCGAAATGCCCTTGTTGTAATTCTCGGTGGGTCACAAGAGCTCACTTTTGCAAATTACACCGCCTATGAAGTGCTGGAATCATCGGTTAATCTAGCGGTTGTAGATTCTATGATAGACCTGGGTGAGTTTAGGGACGATTTATCGCCAGAGAATTACTTGAGCAAAATTGTTCTGCACGACCCCAGTTACCTTTTTAATCTTAGTGTTTTGGGTTACCAAACCTATTTCGCGAATCCAACGGCTTTGAGCCTAATCGAAAAACTATTCTTCGATGCCCACCGATTGGGTGGGCTTACCGGAGACATTAAATCCTGCGAACCGCTGATGCGAAATGCAGATTTATTGAGTATTGATATCAATGCCGTTGCAGACTCATCGGCTCCCGGAACCGGTCAACCGAACGGGTTTACGGGAAGTCAGCTATGTCAGATGGCGAGGTATGCCGGATTGAGCGACCAGATAACGAGCATTGGTTTTTACAATTATAATCCCGCTACCGATAATAATGCGCAAACGGCAAAGCTTATCGCCCAGGCCATTTGGTACGCTATTGAAGGATATAGCCATCGCCAGCGCGAATTTCCGGCGGTAAATAAGAAGAATTTCATCGAATATCGCGTGCATATGCCCGACGGACGAGATGAAATGATTTTTTATAAAAGCAAGCGAACGGATAAATGGTGGATGAATGTACCCTACTCAGGTGCGGGTAAAGGCATACACCTAAAACACCACCTCGTACCCTGTAGTTATACTGACTACGAATTAGCTACGTCGGGTGAACTTCCCGATATGTGGTGGAGAACTTATCAAAAACTCGGGTGAGTTACCACGTGTTTGGATTACCATTTTTCAACGAAATTATCAACTCCGATTGTTTAAAATTTTTGTCTGTTTCGGAATTGTGTTATTTTAGTCGCCGTCTTGGCTTGAAAAAACCCCATTTTGGGGTTGTTTTTTTCTGAGAAAACCAACTAAACTGCATGAAAAGAATCTATCTACTCTTCATTGCTACCGCCATTGGTAGCTCATCGATTTTTGCCCAGCAAGATCCACAATTTACACAGTTCATGTACGATCGCCTGTCATTTAATCCCGGCTTCGCGGGAAGTCAGGAGGCTATTTGTGCTACCGTTTTTGGAAGGCAGCAGTGGTCGGGCTTTTCGGGACAACCCAACACGGGGCTTCTCAATGTATCGGCACCAATTAAATCCATTAAGAGTGGGGTGGGTTTGTCGGTATATTTAGACGAGATAGGACCCCAATCTACAACGGCTCTTCGATTGTCGTACGCTTATCACCTTAAAATAAGTGGAGCTACCAAGTTGGGAATTGGTCTTTCGGTGGGGCTTTTGAATAGTAGCCTTAATAATGACTGGATCGCCTACAACTATAGTTCAGATGGGGTGAATACCGGAATTGGTACGGGAGCCGGAGATAATTTAATTCCGCAGAACAATCAAACCGCATCTACTTTTGACGCGGCGTTCGGCCTTTACCTGTACAACCCTAAATATTACGCGGGTATTTCTATGGGGCACTTAAACGAAGGAGACCTTTCAGATATGAATATCACGGTGGCTCGTCACCTTTATTTTATGGCTGGTTACCACTTTGATTTGGATGCGAGATGGAGAATTACGCCCAACGTTCTGGTTAAATCAGATTTAGCATCTACACAATTAGATGCAAACGCCACCGTTATGTACGACAATACGTTTTGGTTGGGCGCAACCTACAGGCTCGAAGATGCCATTGCACCCATGGCCGGTTATCAATATGAATTCCCCAGTGGAAACAGTACACTCCGCATTGGTTATTCGTATGATTTCACCACTTCTGAAATTAATAACTACAGCAGCGGAAGCCATGAGTTGATGTTGAGCTATTGCTTGAAGATTGCTAAACCCTTGCCTAAGCGAGTTTACAAGAACCCGCGGTTTTTATAATTTTAATTGAAACCATAAATACTGAAAGCCGTAAATATGGGAGCTGTAAAATTTTTATTGAGGATTAATAACCTGCACTGTATGAAAAACTTA
>JAIVHP010000154.1 GCA_020201045.1 Flavobacteriales bacterium | reverse complement strand
GTTTTGTGCCCGGATTAAAAAACCTGATGGATCATTTTCACAAGGAGTTTGCCTATAAACCATCGGGCATTGTTTCGTACTCAGCGGGTGGCTTTGCAGGTGCCCGCGCCGCAGATCACTTGCGTGTTGTTCTCGCTCAACTGGCCATGCCGCCAACAGCGCGTGTAATGACTGTATCTTCTGTAGGTTCTTCTTTTCAGGATGACGGAACCCCACTCGACGAGAAATTGAAACCCAGGTTTGAAAAATTTTGCTCGGAATTAATTTGGTACGCCGAAGCGCTAAAGCCCGCACGGGAGAAAGGCACTCCAGATTAAAGAAAAATATCCCAGCGGCTGGCAGGCCTGCGGTCGGGTTCCCAGATAAAACCGTCAAATCGGGCTTCTTCTCTGGGGAACTTATGCATGGGGTGGAATTTTCCGTTTGGTTTCTTCAAAAATACGATTCGCTTTACCTGGTTATTGCTCAGGTAAATGAGAATATTGCTGCAAATAGATTTGTTGACCCCGATGTATTTCACCTTCATTTTCTTCTCCCTAACGGTAGTGTCGGCAGCGGCAATTTCAGCCCTTCCTTCCACTACAGTTGAATCTCTCGCCGGTGGTTCGCCTTCGTCAATGCCAGAAGAAAGGGTGTCGCTTTTGTTCTTTACATCCGCTATACTATCCGTTTGCATTTCCGAAGCGGTGGTATCGGGTGTTTCTTCGCTCGCGTAATACAGCGATTCTCCATTTCCTTTAATGAGCACTTTGTAAAGGTCATTATCCGAAAAATAACCGGTAAGACGCCGGCCTTTAATTTGATTGTACTTCGAGGTGTCGAGCTCATTGATCATAAACGCGTTCTCGAAGACGTATAGATTTTGAACAACTCCATCAAAGGTTTTTATCAATATGGTATCGCCGGTAATTTGCAAATCCTGCGACCAAAGCACGGGGTCGGTGTACATCTCAATCAGGCTATCCGCTTCCGAAAAAACGAGCGAATCTGCAGCTCCCTGGATATCGTGCTTGAAAAACTTAACACCTGGATAGGCGTGTACCTTGTTTCCCAATACGGTATCGCGAATCGCCAAAAGCGTGTCGCTGTGAAGGAAGAGCGAGTCGAGCTCGTTGTATTGAATCATTTCGGCGTGGCCCGTCACCCGATTTTTCCCGGTTTGCTCGTTGTACTCTCCGTAATCGCCGTTTATGATGTATTGATCTAACGTGTCCTGAATGCTCACGTCGATGTAGGCGCGGCCCAAACCTTCATTTCGCGAGTACCAAATGCTGTCGCCCATGAGTTTTTGATGGCCGTTGTAAATCACCGCATTTTCGTTGAATTGCGAAATATCTTTCTGCGTATCGTACCAGCCGTTTTCGCAGTAAATGGTGTTCTCTTCCGAATAAATAAAGGTGGGTCCCTTAAAGTAGGCGATCTCATTCAGGTTGTCGTAGTTCAACGTATCGGTCTCCACCCGGTAGTTTGGATTTTCGAGAAATACGCTGTCGCGGAAAAAGAAAAACTCCGTAGAAGAATTGTAAATTCCCTCGCAAGCTATGAGTTTGTTGTCGTTTGCCAGTGAAGTAATCACCCCACGGTCGTAGAAAATAGCTTCACCTGTTCGCCGATCGTAGTCCAGGGTATTGGTCTTCAGGGTCATTTCTTTGTCCTTGAGGTCTACCTGGTCTCGTACTTTCACATACTGGGTATTGCCGTTGTAATACAATTTGTCTGATGTGAGTGTCAAGGTATCGCCCTGAACGATTCTCACATTTCCAAATGCGTCGAGGCTGTTTGATTGATTGTACAGGTAAGCGCTGTCGCAATACATGAGTGCGCCTTTATGGCGAAACCGCACGTCGCCTATAAGGCGTTGCGCATCTACCCCAATCGCTTTATCAAACTTGAGGGTTTTTGCTCCGAGCAGCTCAATTTTATTCTTATCCTGCCCCTGAGCAGAGAAAAACAAAAAAATTAAACCCGCGATGAGCGGCAGTTTTAGCATGGCGTTCTGCATTTGCGTTTACAGGTCAAATACGGTGCCAGAACTGCTAGGCGTGAATGGGTTTTCGCAATATGGTTTGATTCCTGTTCGGGCCTACCGACACAACCGTGATGGGCACCTGTAGTTCGTTTTCCAAAAGCGTAATGTACGAAGAGAGTTCCACGGGAAAGTTTTCTTCGTCGTGCAAATTGGTGAGGTCTTTTTTCCATCCGGGAACGGTGATGTACACGGGAGACAAATCGTCTGAATTGATATCGTAGGGCAGATAGTCAATTCGATTTCCTTCGTACTCGTAGTGGGTGCAAACTTTAATCTCGTCAAAAACCGAGAGCACATCTGCTTTGGTCATGTTGAGCTGGGTTACGCCATTTATCATAATGGCGTATTTAAGAGCGGGCAAATCAATCCATCCGCATCTTCTTGGCCGTCCTGTTGTTGCGCCAAATTCATTCCCTTCTTTTCGCATCAAATCTCCGTCGGCATCGTGAAGTTCGGTGGGGAAGGGGCCGCTTCCTACCCGCGTGCAGTAGGCTTTAAAAATTCCGATTACATCGCCAATTTTATTCGGGGCAACGCCCAGGCCTGTGCAGGCTCCGGCCGAGATGGTGTTTGAGCTGGTCACAAAGGGGTAACTTCCAAAATCGATATCGAGCAAGCTGCCCTGCGCACCTTCGGCCAAAACGCGTTTCCCGGCATTCATCTCTCTGTTTACATAGTGCTCGGAATCGATGATTCTAAGCTTTTTCAATAATTCGACACCTTCGTGCCAGAGTGCTTCTTTTTCCGAAATGTCGTACTCAAAATCGTACTGTTCTAAAATTCGCTCGTGCTTTGCTTTAAGGCTGTTGTAGCGCTCCTGAAAATTACTGATAAACAAATCTCCTACGCGCAAACCGTTTCTGCCGGTCTTGTCCATGTAGGTGGGGCCAATTCCCTTTAGGGTAGAGCCAATTTTTTTCTTGCCTTTATCGGCTTCGCTGGCCATATCTAGCGCGCAATGGGTCGGGAGAATAATGTGTGCCTTTCGCGAAACGTAGAGCTGCGCATTAATATCCACACCCATTTTCACAAGTGCGTCTATCTCTTTTTTAAGTATTACGGGGTCTATTACCACCCCATTGCCCACGATATTCTTTTTTCCGGGGTGAAATATACCCGATGGAATGGTGTGCAGAACATGTTTTATATTGTTAAACTCCAGGGTGTGACCTGCGTTTGGGCCTCCTTGAAACCGGGCGATAACGTCGTAATGTGGTGTGAGTACATCCACAATTTTTCCTTTGCCCTCGTCTCCCCATTGAAGGCCGAGCAGCACATCTACTTTTGAACTCATTTTTAAGGTTTAATGCAGTTGTTTTAGGTGATCCCCGGCTTCTTCCCTCGTATCTTTCATCGTGAAAACTGAGTTTAGTTTGGTAACTGCAAACAGGGATTTAATTCTGGGTTTGGCACCTACAATCACAGCTTCGCCGCCTTCGTTGCGGGTTTTGACTGAGTTTAGTTTGGTAACTGCAAACAGGGATTTAATTCTGGGTTTGGCACCTACAATCACAGCTTCGCCGCCTTCGTTGCGGGTTTTGTTCATCAGATTAATCAGAATATTTAATCCGGTGCTGTTCATGTATTCCAAATCGGTGAGATCGATGATAAATTGGGTGGTTCCTCCTTCCAATTCTTCTTCTATTTCCACGCTTATATCAATCGCTTCTACCTTATCGACTAATCTGCCGATCATCTCCAAAATAACGTGGTTGCCTTTTTTCTCGATTTTGTATGAAAATGCCATAAGCTTATTGGTATTGCGCTTTTTTTTGATTCAGCTGGATTTACTGTTTTCTTCTTCTTCTTCTGGATTTCTCTCCGCGTAAAAATATAAACTATGGTGCATGATTTTAACACCAAAGACTTCTTCCACGGTACTTTTAATGTTTTCTATTCTGGGGTCGCAAAACTCCAAAACTTCACCGGTATCTGTCACAATTACGTGGTCGTGTTGTTTGTATTCGTGCGATTTTTCAAACTGTGCCAGATTTTTGCCAAACTGATGTTTTCTAACCAGGTTGCAAGCCAGCAACAAATCGATTGTATTGTAGAGCGTTGCCCGACTTACGCGGTAATTTTTATTTTTCATTTTGATGTAGAGCGACTCTATATCAAAGTGGCCTTCATAGGCGTAAATTTCATTGAGTATGGCAAACCTTTCCGGAGTTTTACGGTGGCCGTTTTGCTCCAGATAGGCAGAAAAAATCTGCTTTACTTTATCTTGTAATTCCAGTGTTGACACCTATAAAAATTAAAGGTACGAAAATACTGTAAATGGCGCGATCTATCAATGATTTGCGTCCTTATCTTGCTCGTCGGCAGTTTCGGCTCTTTCAACTGTCAAAACGCCTTCTACTTCCCGGAGCCTCTTCATCAAACCCTTGAGGTGATCGGTGTCGTAGACGTAAACACTCACTCTACCGTTAAAAACCCCGTCGTTGCTTTCGAAGCTTATGGCCTTCATATTTACATTCAAATCGTTTGAAATGGTTTGCGTAATGCTGTGCACCAATCCAATATCGTCAATTCCCTTGAAAAATATATAGGCGATAAACTCTTTTTCTTTCTGGCTTTGCCACTTGGCTCTGATTACCCGATAGGCGTAATTTGAGCGCATTTGCACCGCATTGGGGCAGTTATTTCGGTGAATTTTTATCCCGTCGTTTATCGTGACAAACCCGAAAACATCATCGCCTGGAATGGGATTGCAGCAAGGCGCCAAACGGTAGGGCACATCTTTTTCATCGTCGCCGATAAACAGGGTATCCTTTGGGATTTTGCCACCTTTTTGTGTTTTCTTCTTGCTCTTTTCGGGTACTTGTGGTTTGGATGGAAACGATAACTTATTGCCTTCCACTTCAAAACCCTTTAATTTTTTGAGTGAGATCGTGCCCTTGGCTATGTCGTGGTAAAGATTTGTAGCCGACTTGTATTTGTAGTAATCTTCGAGCACCGAGACGTTGTGGCTGATGAAATCTACGCCGATGCTTTTGAACTTCCGCTGAACCATTTCCTTACCCAGGCTGGCAACTTTCTTCTTCTCTTCTTTTAGCGCCGATTTTATTTTCGATTTGGCCTTGGCGGTAATGACGTAATTGAGCCAATCTTCTTTTGCCCTCTGCTTCTTAGATGTGAGAATCTCTATCTGGTCTCCACTCTTTAAAACGTGACTCAGCGGCACCAGTCGCTGGTTTACCTTAGCGCCGATGCAGGATTGCCCCACCTGACTGTGAATTTCGAAGGCAAAGTCCAAGGCCGTGGATCCTGTAGGTAGGGTTTTTAGCTCTCCCTGTGGCGTAAACACGAAAATTTCATCGCTAAAAAGGTTCAGCTTAAAATCATCTATAAAATCAAGCGCGCCGCTGTTATTGGTATCCAGCATCTCGCGTATCCGCGAAAGCCAGTTGTCTAAACTCGATTCGCCTTCTTGCTGCCCCTTGTATTTCCAATGTGCGGCGTAGCCCATTTCGGCTATGTCGTTCATGCGCCGCGTGCGAATTTGCACTTCCACCCATTTACCGGTGGGGCTCATCACGGTGGTGTGAAGCGACTCGTATCCATTGGCCTTTGGAGTGGAAATCCAATCGCGCAGGCGGTCGGGATTGGGTTGGTAAAAATCGGTGACCATGGAATAAACCTTCCAGCAATCGGCTTTTTCATTATCTGGCTTCGTTTCCAGGATGATCCGTATTGCGAACAGGTCGTAAATCTCGTGGAAGGGAATATTCTTTTTGTGAATTTTATTCCAAATGCTAAATACCGATTTAGGTCTGCTTTTTATCTCGTATGTAAAGCCTTCCTTATCCAGCGCTCGCTTTATGGGTAGTGTAAACCGGTTGATAAAACGCGTTCTCACTGCTTGCCCCTTCTTTAGTTTTTGAACGATCTCGTTGTAGTCATTCGGCTCGGTGTATTTCAGCGCTAAATCTTCCAGCTCTGTTTTTATGCTGTATAAGCCCAGTCGGTGAGCTAAAGGCGCATACATAAAAATGGTTTCGCTGGCAATTTTCAACTGCTTATCGCGACGCATAGATTCAAGCGTCCGCATATTGTGTAACCGGTCGGCGAGCTTAATCAGAATCACCCTCACATCATCTGACAGGGTGAGCAACATCTTTTTGAAGTTTTCGGCCTGTATGCTCGCCGTATTGTCAAACACATCGGCAATTTTGGTGAGTCCGTCAATGATGGTTCTTACCTTGGTGCCGAATTGGTGCTCTACATCATCGAGGGTGAGCTCGGTGTCTTCTACCGTATCGTGAAGCAGCGCCCCGATAATGGCTGTGGTGCCCAAACCAATCTCTTCGGTAACGATACGCGCTACCGCGATGGGGTGGTATATGTAAGGCTCACCCGATTTTCTGCGCATGTCTTTATGCGCATCTAGGGCAACTTCAAATGCTTTGCGAATTTGTTTGCGGTCTTCTTTAGATTTAGAATGCTTCGCCACGCGCAGAAGACCCCGGTAGCTCGAAAGAATTTCTTTCTTCTCTTTTTCTAAATCAATTTTTAATTCCATGCGCTTTTTAGCGGGTAGATGTTAAACTAAATTACGACTATTTTGAGTCTGTCAAAATACTCGAGTGGTTTATTCATAAAGTTCACTAGCAAGGGCCACGAAGAACCGACCCCTGACTTACCCCGTACTTGCTCCCGGGCTCACGAAAACCGCTGAAAGCTTACAGTACTTGAGTAATTAAAAATCAAGCCTGCCGTTCCTTTAGGCAGGGAGCCCCGAACTGCATCGGGATGACTGCCTGCCCAATGGTAAGGGTAAATCAAGTGCAACGCTGATAATAGACTCTATAGAGTCAAGAGGCTGAGCCAGAAAGTTCGAGAGCAAGGCTTGCGAAGCCCCAAAAAGCGCAGTCTACTGATGTAAATGAGCACTTTTGGGGCGAGCGTAACGCAGCTATCGGACTTTATGGACAGACTCT
>JAIVHP010000271.1 GCA_020201045.1 Flavobacteriales bacterium | reverse complement strand
TGCACGGCCAGCTCTATAGTCGCCAGCGGAACGCTTTGATCTTCAATTACGAGAAGTTCCAGTCCGTTGTCTAGCGTGGTGTAATGAAAATTTTTGGGCAGTTTGTTCTGCGCCTGGATTGCCACAGTGGCTAATATGGTCAGCAAAAAGGTCTGTGTTGCCTTCGTGAACCATTCATTTTTGTACTTCATAATTCAATCGTTGCATTTGGCTTCGAAATTAAGCAATAGCAAGGAAATAGGCATTGCCACTCGTCACAGCATGCTTCCGCTAATCAATAAAATACGAGAATTTTACCACGGCAATTTGTCAAAATTTTATTTCTTTGCGCTCTTTAATTGAAAACCAACACTTAAGAAGATGAATTCAGAAGATGTGAACGGCCTAATGGAGACCATAAAAGGCTACGTTGTAGAGTACGGACTAAAGGTTTTAATTGCCATTGTAGTCCTGCTCATTGGATTGAGAATTATTAAGGCCATCACCAATGGCATGGCGAAGATGATGGAAAAGAAAGACGTCGATGCATCGCTGAGGCCCTTCCTAAAATCAATCATCGGGGCAATATTGAAGATCATGCTATTCATCAGCGTGATCCAAATGGTAGGCGTTGCAACAACCAGCTTTATCGCTATTCTCGGTGCGGCCGGTTTAGCCGTAGGTCTAGCTCTTTCTGGTACGCTCCAGAATTTTGCCGGCGGGGTAGTTATACTAATTTTAAAGCCCTTTAAAGTTGGCGATTGGATCGATGCTCAGGGACACTCGGGAACTGTAAATGAGATTCAAATTTTCTTTACCATACTTAAAACGCCCGATAACAAGACCGTTATTCTTCCCAATGGGCCGCTATCTACCGGCTCTATGGTAAACTACAGCACGGAAGAACACAGAAGAGTAGATATGGAATTTGGCATTGGCTACACCGACGATATAGACAAAACCAAGGCTACGCTTATGAAATTGATCGAAGCCGACGAGCGCATTTTCAAAGATCCCGCTCCGGTGGTTGTTTTGGCTGCACTTGCCGACAGCTCCGTAAACTTTAAGGTTCGCGTTTGGTCTGAAGCCGGTGACTACTGGGGTATTTACTTCGACTTCCACGAAAAAGTCAAAAAGACTTCCACAAATGGATGTACACGTTCACAATTCGTAAAAACAAAAAAAATTACTGTATTATGAAGTATGCAATTGCCATTTGCCTGGCGATTACCCTTCCCTTTTTGGCTTTGAGCCAGGGGAATGCGGGAAATCTTTCCGAAGAAGACCGCGAAAAGCTGCAAGATGGGCTAGCCCCACAAGAATCAGAAAAAGATACGCTTTGGGATCTGGGCGGTACGCTCGGGTTTAACGTTACCCAATCTTACTTTGAAAACTGGGCCGCTGGGGGACAAAACAGCTTTTCCGTTACGGCACTCACCAGCTTGTTTGCAAAGTACAAGAAAGACAGACACAGTTGGGAAACAACGCTAGACCTGGCTTATGGTCAGCTTAGCCAGAGCACAAACAGACCGATAAAAACGGACGACCGCATTGACCTTACGTCGAAATACGGGTACAAAACGGGAAATAAAAACTTCTATTACTCCGCTCTTTTTAATCTTAGAACCCAATTCAGACCCGGTTTTAAAATTGAAGACGGTAGAGAAGTGGGGGCGAAAATCTCGGACTTTCTGGCTCCAGCCTTTTCGATTTTCTCACTAGGTATCGATTACAAACCAAATAAGAAGTTCTCGGCTTTGGTTTCGCCACTGACCTTAAAAACTACCGTGGTAAGTGTAGACAGGCTGGCGACTGAATACGGCCTCGACGCAGGCGACAATGTGCGGTTTGAGCCCGGTGCTTTCGTAAAAGTGGCCTTTCAAGACGATATATTTGAAAATGTGAATTTGCTTACGAAAATCGATCTGTTTTCGAATTACATCAACAATCCCGAAAACGTAGACATAAACTGGGAAACTTTAATTACGCTGAAAGTGAACAGCTGGCTGTCTACAACCATCACGACTCAACTTATTTACGACGACGATATCATCATCGGCCAACAAGACCCCGTAATTGGTGAAGGCGGTGAAGTAATTGAGCCCGGAACTTCAGGTGGGCCGAGAACCCAATTCAGAGAAGTGTTAGCAATTGGATTAACCTTAAAGATTTAGGCATCGCAAACGCATGAACGAATGGATTGAAAAAGCCCCCCGAAACGTTTCGGGGGGCTTTTTTTTAAATCGCTAATCGACCCCTTCGAACTCCTAAAGAAGGATTCAGGTTACCAGGTGGGAAGAAAAATTAAGCAAGTATAATTGCGTAGTAGCCCGTGTTACTGCGGTGTACAGCCACCTAAAGTATTCGTGGTCTACCATCTCTTCGGTCAGGTATCCCTGATCTACAATTACCACAGGCCACTGCCCGCCTTGCGCCTTGTGGCAGGTTATGGCATAAGCGTATTTCACCTGCACTGCGTTGTAATACGGATCGGTTGTAAGGGCCTTTTTTCGCTCTTCGCGTGTGGGCAGGTGTTCGCAATCTTTTTTTACCGAACGGTATAGTTTATCGCGGCTTGAATCGGGCATTGCCGCAGCTTCTATACTGAGCGAATCCGTCCAAATTACCAGCTCCGTTTCCGGCTCATCGGGGTAATCTACAAAACGGCCCGTTACGTGCAGGAAATTAAATCCGTATCGCTCTACGGTTTTACCGATCCGCATTACTTCAAATATATCGCCATTGGCTATAAAACCCGCTTTAGACTCCTCTCCCATCCAGTGGTAATTATTCTTTACGGCCATGAGGTAATCTCCGGCATTTACGAGCTCTTCTCGGAAAAAAACCCTGGCGCGAATTTCCTGATTAAAGAGGTTACAGCGCTTATTTGATCGGCATATGATCACTGCCCCTTCGTCGCCGTAAGTTCCAAAATTGCTTTCGAGTACGTCCTGCAGCTCATCTCCCGAAATATTTAGGACATCGGCCTTATCGGGCAAAGCCACCGGAAGCTCCGGTACCGATTCACCATCTACCACATGGCGCCGAAGTTCTGTGGCAAAGGATAGAATTCCCGAATCATCGGCTTGACGCATTACGTGGGTAAGTTCGCACATGGCGGCAGTGATGGTAAACTCGCGCTGCAAAAACTCCAGATTAAGCGCTGGACTCAGCGGGCTACCCACGGGTGGCAATTGAGCGCCATCGCCAATTACAATCATCCGGCAGTTTTTTCCGCTATACACAAACTCAAATAAGTCGCTGAGTAAATTGCCCCCGCCGCTGGTCGAAAAATTTTCCCAACCAATCATCGAGGCTTCGTCGACAATAAATACCGTATCCGTGTGCAGGTTTCTACCCGGGACAAAGAAAACACCGCCTGTTGCCGTTCGTTGTTTGAAGTAAATTTTTCGGTGGATGGTAGATGCCAGCCGATTGCTGTAGGAGCCAATCACCTTTGCAGCCCGGCCAGTGGGCGCCAAAAGCACCGACTTTTGCTTTATAAAGGGAAGCGTTTTTACAACGGCGTTTACCATGCTGGTTTTACCCGTTCCGGCGTATCCCTTCACCATAAGCAGGCAATTGGGCTTTTCGCTCAGAAGAAATCTCGACAAGGCGTACATTAGATTTTCCTGCGAAGGAGTCGGCGCAAAACCGAAATTTTCTTCCAGGTTTTTTCGCACTTCCAAAGGAGAAATTTGACGTGAGGAACGGTCGTACATAATTAGTCACAAAATAAGCGGTTTTAACCTTTTCTTAAGTCATGCCCCCAAACCATTTATCGAATTAAAAAAATTGTAGATTTGTTGCCACTTGAAAAACATTTGATTCATGCAGGAAATTGGACGAGTAATTGGCAAATATTTGATACCTATCGTTTTGGCCGTCGTAGGTTTGAGCTTATTGTTATTCTCTTCGGGGCAAACACCGCTTTTTAAATGGGGCGGATTGGGAATTTTCCTTGTCGGAGCCATGGGCTTTCTTTTCGTAAAGGGCCTTATTCCGCGAAAAATTCAGATTATCCTGGCGGTGGCTTTCGCTGGCGGAGCTCTTGTTTTTTCGTATTTCGACTACAGGGTAATTCAGGATGAAATAGACTATAACAAGAAAAAAGACAAAATAAACAAGCATGTTATTCAGCGCATGAAGGATATCCGGAAAGCGCAAGTGGCCTACCAAAAAGAAAAGGGCAAATACGCCGGTGATTTTGATTCCTTATTGTATTTCTTGAAAAATGAAGAAATAAATTTGGTAAAGCGCCTGGGTACCTTGCCAGATTCTTTGCCCACCGAAGAAATGGCCCGCGAAGCGGGTATCATTCAAAAAATGCCGGAAGGTATGACCGATGAGCAAGCTATTGAAGAAGGCCTTATAATAAGAGATACCGTTCCGGTAGAGGTGTTGGGGTATGTTTTTGATGAAGACGACCGTAAAAACAGGAAGACAAAACTTTACGTCGACTCGCTTCCTTATGTACCATTTGCCGATCATAAGTTTGAGATGAGTGCAAAAACCATTGAAAGCGGTGGGGTGGAGCAACCGGTATTTCTGGTAGTAGATCCAGATCCATTCGATCCGAAAGAGCAACTGCGTCTCGGCTCGCTAACAGAAGCCAGTACCTCTGGTAACTGGAAAGAATAAACGCGCTTCTATGAACATATTTTCAGGTTCAGAAAAAGAAGAAATTAAATCAGTTGGGCTCGTTTTCGAGCCCAATTTTTTTACCGTTTACTACTACGCCGATACAGCGGCAAAAAAGCCCGTAGGTTACGATAGAAAAAGCCGTACAGAAACAACTGACCTCGCAGAATTGAAGGGCTACACTCCCCTTTTTGCAGTGTCTTTCAAGCCCGAGTGGACATTGGTCCCAAAAAGTCTATTCGAAGAGGATAACGCCGGTTCGATATTGGCATTTAACACCGAATTTGAAGGAGAAGATGTAGAATGGGACGAAATTCTCGGTGTAGATGCCATTCAGATTTTTGGAAAAGACGCATACGCCGATAACCTTGTGGGCAAGGTTTTTCCCGGGCTTCGCGTTACGCATGGCGCACGAGCGCTGATAGAGTTTCACCGAAAATCTGCAGAACTAAAATCGCATACGGTAATTTTCCAGGCCGAAAACGAATGGTATATAACCGTGTTTCGGGATGGAAAGCTACTTTTCGCCAATTCCATCAATGCCGATTACCCCGAAGATGTGCGGTACTTTTTACTTTACACTTTCAAGCAATTGCAACTCAAAACAGATCAGAAAGTAGTGCTTTTAGGCGAAGCGGTGATCAATCTCGGACTAAAAAATATTTTGGAAAAATACCTCCGTGTTGAGCAACCAGGCAAAAACAAAACACTTGACAGCCAACTACCAACCGAAACACGGGCAAGGCACTGGGCGGGAATTTATGCATCGCAATGCGCATTGTAAGCGGAAAATTTAAGGGGAGAAAAATCAATCCTCCCGCGGGAATCAAAGCCAGACCCACCACGGATATGGCCAGGGAAGGACTTTTTAATGTTTTGCAAAACCGCATAGACCTAGAAGGCATTGAAGTGCTCGACTTGTTTTGCGGCACCGGGGCCGTATCGCTGGAATTTTTGAGCCGTGGGGCAAAGTCGGCAACTGCCGTGGACCTTGAATTCGGCTCAAAAAAATTCATCACTTCTCTTCTCAAGAGCTGGGAGATTAATAATATGCGCGTGGTGCGCGCCAATGTTTTTGCCCTTGCTAAAAAGGCAAACAAAGCTTTCGATGTGGTTTTTGCAGATCCACCCTATGCCATGACCGATTTTGAGAAAATACCCGAATTGGTCCTGAAGTCGGGATGGGTAAAACCGGGTGGAATTTTCATTCTCGAACACGGAAGCGAAAAGAATTTTGAAGATACCCCCCACTTCGACGAACTTAGGAAATACGGAAACGTGCATTTTAGTTTCTTCCTGGCCTGAATTCGATGGGTGACTGGTTTTTTATGGACAACATTGCTTCCAATAATTGCTGGGTTTTTCATTTCTAATTCTAAATCTTTTGGTCATTTAGCGTTTTAAACCTTCCCTTTTTTCGGTTAACCTTCACATTTACAAAGGTTTTTAACAGTAAAACACAATCGAACTCAGTTACCCTATGAGCGCTGCTGCTATTATCTATTTTGATAACTGATTCTCAGAAATCAAGCGGTTTAGTTATACGATAACCGTACGTAAAAAATAGCGCCGACGCTTGTTATCCGACGCATGGCGGATGCTTGAACTCCGCAGAAGGGCGGAGGGCTCTGCGAACTCTGCGAAATACTCTGCGAGCTTTGCGTGAAATGCGCCACATCTCTAAGGTTCACGCGGAGATCGCTAAGGATGCGCAAAGTACGCAGAGAGACTCGTGCCACAGCGTAATCAAATTTTAGTCAATGTTTTGATTATCAGAAATAAAGCGGTTTAGTTATATGATAGTTCCTCTATGAGCGCTGCAGCTATTATCTATTTTGATAACTGATATTTGACGCTCTATCAGAAATAAATCGATTTCGTTAGTGATAGCCGAACGCAAAAAAATAGCACTGACGCTTGAGCTCCGCCATGCGGCGGAGTCCCGGTATCAGCGTAAATTATTTAAAAGAATAAAGCGGTTTAGTTATATGATAGGTTCATACCTTAGCACCACCATCAGAAATGGAATAAAATCTAATTTTACACCCAAAACGAATCGTATTGACTTCTCATAGAATCAAAGAACTCATAGAACAAGAAGTTCGAGCCATCCAAAACATACCCGTTGACGGGGCTATTATTGAAGTGGTAGAGCTTATTTACGAACAGGTCCATCAGAAAGGTGGTAAAGTTGTAGTAAGCGGAATGGGGAAAGCCGGCCAAATAAACGCGCGAAGTGGTAGAGCTGGAATTCCTGGTTAAAAACCTGGAACCCGACATCAAATTCATTTTGCTCACCGGGAAACCCGGATCTGAGCTGGCATCAAAAGCAGATGTTACCCTGTATACCGGAGGGCCCGAAGAGATTTGCCCACTCGGGCTGGCTCCCACCACATCTACCACCGTAATGACCGTTGCCGGAGATATTCTAGTGGTATTACTTATGGAGAAAATAGGATTTACAAAAGCCGAATACGCCAAAAGACATCACAGCGGGTATTTGGGACAAAAAGCTAAAGAATGAACAAGTTTTTTTTAATCGCAGGCCCCTGTGCCATTGAAGACCGCGGACTGGCCTTTGAAATTGCAAAGGAAGTAAAGCGCATCTGCGAAAGGTTGGATATCGATTTTATTTTTAAAGGCAGTTACGAGAAAGCCAACAGGAGCAAACTCGACAGCTTTACCGGAATAGATCGCTCAGAGGCCTTGCAAATTCTCAAAGATGTGCGGGATGAATTAAACGTCGACAATATTACAGATGTCCACGAGAGCGATGAGCCCGCAGAAGTTTCCAAATACGTAACCCATCTTCAGATTCCCGCATTTCTCTGTCGCCAAACTAAACTCCTGCTAGCCGCAGGCCAAACAGGTTGCACGATAAACATCAAGAAGGGCCAGTTTCTGAGCCCGGAAGCCATGAAATTTGCCATCGACAAGGTGGAATCTACGGGCAATAATAAGGTGTGGGCGTGCGAACGTGGAACGACTTTTGGTTACAACGACCTCGTGGTAGATGCAACATCCATACGCAGAATGTCTAAACTCGGGGTACCCGTGGTGATGGATTGCACCCACAGCGTTCAAAAGCCAAACCAAACAACCGGCGTAACCGGCGGCGATCCCGAGATGATTGAAACGATCGCCAGATCGGCAATTGCTACCGGAGCAGATGGATTTTTTATGGAAGTTCACCCCGAACCCCACAAAGCGCAGAGCGACCCCTTTACCATGTTGCAGCTCGATAAGCTGGAGCCTATTCTCGAGAAGTGTTTGAAAATTAGAAAAGCCTTAAACGAATAGTTATGTCGAAAATCGCAGTTTTCCCCGGATCTTTTGACCCCATCACCAAAGGCCACGAAGACATCGTAAAAAGATCCTTACCCATGTTTGATAAAATAATTATCGCCATTGGTGTAAACGCCGATAAAAAGTACATGTTTTCACTCGATGAGCGCAAAGAATGGATCAGTCAGACCTTTAGATTTGAAGATAAAATAGAAGTGAGCAGCTACGAAGGACTCACCGTTAACTACTGCCGTAAAGTGGGCGCATCTTACATTCTGAGAGGGCTTCGGAATGCCGAAGACTTTCAGTTTGAAAAGTCAATTGCCCAAATGAACCGCGAGCTCGCACCTGAAGTAGACTCGGTATTTTTGGTAACCCATCCCGAATACGCAGCCTACAGTTCTTCCATTGTTCGAGATATTTTGCGCAATAATGGAGATGTAAGTAAGTTTATACCCAGTACAATCCAACTCAATGATGAATTTTAAGACACTATTATTAGCCATACTCCTCACCGCCAACTGTGCATACGCACAAAAGTCGCAAATCACAGGCGTCAGCGACGACTGGAAAGGTCGCGAAGTAAGGGTTCTCGCCGATGCTGATCCCATTTCGGGAGTGCAGAACGAATTGGCTCAAACAACTATAGATAAGACCGGAAAATTCTCGGTGAACATACCTGTAGATGGAGTCAGAATGGTGTGGCTCGCTGTAAATCGTTTCAAAGCGCCGATCTACATAAAATCCGGGATGAATTACGAGTTGCAGATCGGAGGCTCGAAAGAAAACCCATATATCGACACCTGGAACAAAGGGGAATTGGCCTACACGTTTAATTACCTCAGCGACGACGACCCGAATAAGGCGATCATGGAATTCGACAATGCCTACTATCAATTCTTTTTAGATCATTCTGAGCTTATCGGAAAGTCGGCTATGAAGGGCAAAGTCGCAGAATTCGAAAAAAAGTGGTCTGAGCGATATGCCAAGGAACCCTATCTGAGTACTTACATTAAATTCAGTATCGCCGAAATGAAACTCAGCTCGGGGTTCCCGAAGCAAGAGCTATTTGAGAATTATCTCATAAACGTATCAGGTGACGAAAACAATCCGGGGTTTAAAGATTTCTTCAACACGTTTTACGCCGACTATCTCGAGCGATACAACACCAGAGTGAAAGGGGTAGACATCAAAAAGACGCTCGGCGAAAAGCCCGATTTGGATGCCTTTTTTGACAACATCCAAAAAGATCCGTTTGCAAATGATGCGGTAATAAGCCAAATGGTAGTTCTAAAAGCGATCACAGAAGTTTACGGTAATTCCGATTACAGCAAAACTGCATTAAAGCAGGTTTTAAACAAGGTGTCGACCATTAGTAAAACCGATGATCTGGAGAACATCGCAGAAAACATTCGGAAGAAATGGCAGATGAAAGAAGGATCGATAACGATACAGGATATCAAAGAAGCTTACGCGCCTGCCCTAAATTACAAACCAGGTACTGCCAACCTTTTGGTGATTACGAATACAGAGAGCACCGCAAATAAAAGAGAGTTGCACCTTTTAACTGATCTAAGCGCAGCGTACAAAAGCGAGTTTTGGGTAACAGAATGCACCGTTGGGAATTCAGAAGGTGAAGCTAAAAAACCTTCTTGGCCAAAAGCAAAAGCCGAAGATGCCTACGGGCTATTAGAAGCTCTGGACGTGTATTCTTTCCCGCATTTTGTATGGGTAGATAGCCGCGGAAATGTAACAGAGAGCGGTATAGAACCACCCAGCCAGGGATTGGAGAGAAGGCTTCACCAACTTAAAGTGAAATCGGAAGCAAAAAATAAAATTAAAGTTGGGAAATAGACTCTGCATAGCGGCCAAAAACCATTTCAATGCTGGGGTATGATGGATATTTAGCCAATTCTTTCGGATTTGCCCATACTACCCGATCAATGCCTTCTTCTTTTTGGGGTATGAGTGTCTTGTCATTTGATTGCATGTGATACCAAAACGTTTTCTTGAGAATTCTAAAACCATTTTGATAATATATATGAAAGGTATCGACGAGATGACTCCCCAGCTTCACTGCCGATAAGCCACACTCCTCCTTTACTTCCCGAACGGCGCCTTCTTCGTTAGATTCGCCATTTTCGATCTTCCCCTTTGGAAGATCCCAAATTCCGTTTCGATGAATAAGAAGAATTTCTTCGTCGCCATTGGTTACCACACCACCTGCCGCATCTATCTCCCGATAATGGGCTCTAAAGTCGGCCCACAACACTTCAAGCTCGTCGTACTCGATAATGACATGTTTTACTTTTTTGGAGTTTTCCAAAAGATTAATCACGTAGTGAAGCTCTTCAAAATCATCGTATTTCACATGGAGTGAATGATTCTGCATCTCATCCAGATCGAAGCGGTCTGTGAGCAATATTGATTTGTCGTTGAAGAAAACTTTATACATTTGCGCTATGCAATCACAACGTGATTCGGCGCTAAAAGTAGCTGAATTTCTACTACAAATCAAAGCGGTAAAACTTCAACCCCGAAATCCCTTTACCTGGGCCAGTGGTTGGAAGTCTCCAATATACTGCGACAACCGTATTACCCTGTCCTTTCCAAAGATCAGGACCTTTATTCGGCAAGAGTTTGTAACCCTTATTCAAGAGCAATTTGGTAAACCCGAAGTAATAGCCGGTGTAGCCACGGGCGGAATTGCCCAGGGTGCGCTTGTTGCCCAAGAACTCGGTGTACCTTTCGTTTATGTGCGGTCGTCGTCAAAGGGTCACGGAATGCAAAACAGGGTTGAAGGTCACCTTGAAAAAGGTCAATCGGTGGTAGTTGTAGAAGATCTGATAAGCACCGGAAACAGCGGCTTACAAGCCGTTGAAGCCCTTCGCGAAAGCGGTGCCAACGTTAAGGGCATGGTCGCTATCTTTACGTATGGCTTTAAAGTTGCCGAAGAAAACTTTGCGAAACATCAATTACAACTTCAATCGCTTACCAACTACGATTCTCTTATAGATCAGGCTTTGAAATCTGATTACATCGACGAATCTCAAATAGAATCGCTGCAAAAGTGGCGCGAAATTCCCGATAAATGGGATGTTGAAAAAGTATGAAAATAGAAAGCAAGAAAGTTACCGTGCCGGCGCCCCCGGAAAAGGTTTTCAACTACGTATCAGACTTAAATAATTTTAGATCGCTCCTCCCCGAAGACCGCATCTCTGAGTGGGAAAGTAGCGAAGACTATTGCAGCTTTAAGGTTCAGGGCACTGCCACAATCGACTTAATGCTCGATGAAAAGCAAGCCTTTACCCGCCTGCTATTGAAGAGTGGTGAAAAATCGCCTTTTGCCTTTACCCTCGAAGTTCTTTTAAACGAAGTAGATGGACAAACGGAAGCGTACCAACTGATGAATGCCGACGTGAACCCGTTCTTGAAAATGATGGTGGAAAAACCCCTTGCCAACTTATTCAATTATATCGCCGACAGGCTAACGGAGAAAGTCAGTAATTGATTTTCACCTCGCCCATCCGGTAGGTTGCAGCATATCCATTTTTAGATCGCACCAAAATTTCGCCCGAAGCGGCTACATCGAGAATTCTTCCTTTAAAGTGCCTTTGGGAATCGGTAAAACTTATCCAATCGTCTTTTCCAAAAAGGCGATTTAAGTAATTTACCTCGATTTCGGAATGGCGGTTATTTAAGAGCAACTCCTCGTGATTGTCAAGGTATGTCAAAAGGTCTCTGAGCGTTGGCAGTAGCTCAAACGTTCTGCCCATTTCCAGATTTAAGCTGGTTGCTTCAAATTCGTCAAACCGATTTTGATTGACGTTGAGCCCTATTCCGATCACGAAATACCGTTCGTCGCCTGTGCTAATGTGATCGATTAGAATACCTGCGATTTTTCGATCTTCAATTAAGATGTCGTTCGGCCATTTTATACGCACATGGGTTAGTCCCAAATCAGAAAGAAATTCAGCGATTGCAAGCGAAACGCATTTTGAAACCGTAAAATACGAGTCGATATGTAGCATTGGGAATGGCCGGGCGTAGCTAAAGCAAATGTTTTTTCCCTGATCAGACTGCCACGTGTTTTGCCTTTGACCCCGTCCATATGTCTGAAAATGCGCCAGAATTACATCGCCCTGTGCGTAAGTTTTGTCTTTAAGGCATTTGGCAACATAATTGCTCGTACTGCCTAAACTTTCGAATTCGATAATGCGTTTAGCCATTGGAAAAAATCAAAGTACAAACTAAAAAGGTTTGATGCGCTAAATTGCTTAATTTTGCACACTGAGTAAACTATTTTAATGATAAAAAAACCCTCTAATTCTTCTGAGAATCTTGCGCAAGTTGCCGTTCAGGGAATACAAGAAGTAAAGGGACACGAAATTACATCGGTAGACCTCCGAAACATCCCCAATGCTGTTTGCGACTTCTTCATTATTTGTCACGGAACGTCCGACACTCAAGTTGAAGCAATTTCAAAATCTGTCGAAAAATTTGTTCACAACGAAATGCACGAAAATCCGATTCACAAAGAAGGTACCGATAACGCCGAATGGATTTTGCTCGACTACTTCGATGTGGTGGTGCATATTTTTAAAGAGCAGGCCCGCGAGTTTTACAATCTCGAAAAACTTTGGGCAGATGCGGATGTTAAGGAGATAGATTACCAACTGTAGACTATAAAACAGATGTCAGAACAAAAGACCCCAAAGCAATATAAAAAGATAAAGCCCAAAGCGCCCACTGGTGGCGACGGTGGTAAAGGTAATGGGCCAAAGAAGCCCTTTAATTTCTATTGGATATACGCCATTATCGGCGTTGTTTTAATATCACTCAACCTCTTTAACTGGAGTGGAAGCATGGCAAATATTAATTTGTCGGAGTTTGAAGAAATGGTTGAGAATGATGAAGTGCAGCGCGTTGTAATCTACAACAAGCAGATGGCGGAAGTATACCTGAAAAAGGAAGCTTTAAACCGCGAAAAGCACTCAGAAAAAATGAAAAAGCCGCTTATTGGCGGTGCGCAAAGTGCTGGCCCACACTATAAATTTGATATAGGCCCGGCCGATAGCTTCCAGGAAAAGCTAGATAAGTGGGACAAAGAATACGAACTGGCTTACGACTACAAAACGAGAAGCGAGTGGGGTAAAGAAATCATTACATGGATTCTCTTTATCGGTATTATGATTGCCGTATGGATGTTTGTAATGCGCAGAATTAGCGGTGGTGGCGGCGCCGGCGGGCAGCTCTTTAACATCGGAAAATCTAAAGCTCAGCTATTTGATAAAACCAAAGGCACGAATGTAACATTTAACGATGTTGCCGGGCTGGAAGGTGCCAAAGAAGAGATCCAGGAAATTGTTGATTTCTTGAAGAATCCCAAGCGCTACACGGCTCTTGGAGCTAAAATTCCAAAAGGCGCATTGCTGGTAGGCCCTCCCGGTACAGGAAAAACGCTTTTGGCAAAAGCCGTGGCCGGAGAAGCTCAAGTTCCATTTTTCTCTCTTTCGGGGTCAGACTTCGTAGAGATGTTTGTAGGTGTTGGTGCTTCTCGTGTGCGCGACTTATTCAAGCAGGCCAAAGAAAAAGCACCTGCCATCATATTTATCGACGAGATTGATGCCATTGGCCGCGCCCGCGGAAAAAGCGCGAGCATGGGTGCTAACGACGAGCGCGAAAATACCCTAAACCAACTGCTCACCGAGATGGACGGTTTTGGCACAAACAGCGGGGTGATCATAATTGCCGCAACAAACCGAGCTGATGTGCTCGACCGAGCGCTCCTGAGAGCGGGTCGTTTCGACCGTCAGATCTACGTGGATATGCCCGATTTAAACGAGCGTAAAGAAATATTTAAAGTACATCTCGCCCCCATTAAAGTTGATAAATCGATAGATATCGAATTCCTGGCGAAACAAACGCCCGGATTCTCTGGTGCCGATATTGCGAATATTTGCAACGAAGCAGCTCTGATTGCAGCGAGAAAGAAGAAAACCGAAGTTTCGAAAGAAGACTTCCTCGACGCGGTAGACCGAATTATCGGTGGCCTTGAAAAGAAGAACAAGATCATTACCAAAAAAGAGAAAAAAACGATCGCCTACCACGAGGCCGGTCACGCTACTGTTTCCTGGTTGCTCGAGCACGCTTCGCCCCTGGTGAAGGTGACGATTGTACCCCGGGGCCAATCGCTTGGAGCCGCGTGGTATTTGCCCGAAGAGCGCCAGCTAAATACGGTAAATCAAATTCAGGATGAAATGTGTGCTGCGCTGGGCGGAAGGGCGGCCGAAGAAATTGTTTTCGATGAAATTTCAACAGGGGCACTCAGCGATCTCGAAAAAGTGACCAAGCAAGCTTATGCAATGGTTAGCATTTACGGGCTGAATGAAGAAATAGGAAATATCAGTTTTTACGACTCAACGGGTTCATCAGATTACAATTTCACGAAACCCTACAGCGATAAAACGGCTGAGCTTATAGACAGGGAAGTTAAAAAGATCATAACCGACCAGTACAACCGGGCTAAAAAAATACTTTCGGAAAACAAAGACAAACTCTCGCAATTGGCTTCACAGCTTCTTGAGAAAGAAGTGATCTTTAAGGAAGACCTGATTACGATTTTCGGAAAGCGCCCTTACGAGAAGGAAGAGCTTGCTGCAGAGAATGTAAATGGGAAAGCTTCTGAGAAGGATGCCAAAGCAGATTCAGAAAAAAATGTATCTTCCGAGCCTAAGTCTGAAGAAAAAGATGAATCTGAAAAGAAAAAAGACCGGGATCAAGAATCTAAAACGGCCGAAAAAGATTCTTCAGATAAGAACTAAATTCCATGTTTATGGATAAGGATTGGGTCGCTGTTTATACATCCGGTTCTTTGCACAACGTCGAACTATTGAAACACCTGCTCAATCAGTCGGACATTGACGCCATCGTATTGAATCAGCAAGATTCTTTTTACAAAACCATTGGCGATATCAAGCTACTCGTGAGGCGGGAGAACGTGATTCCCGCCAAAAAGATAATCTCAGACGCTGCACTGTGAAGGAACTTGCGCTCAGAATGTCCACCGGGTTGATTTTTCTCGTAGTCGTAATTGGCTGCATTCTCATCAATCCGTACACACTCGCATCGCTGTTTTACATCGTAGCAATTCTGGGAATGCTGGAATATTACAGCCTGGCAAAATTTGGAGGGCAGCACCCCCAATCTACCCTGGGTGTAATCACGGGTACGGTGTTTTATTTAACCATCGAACTCGTAAAGTTGGGATATCTGCCCACTGCGGGAGTCGCGTTGAGCATTCCATTTTTTATCGCCATTTTTATTTACGAACTGTATCGCAAAAGACCCGATCCGTTTAACAATATTGCCCATACCATTATAGGAATCATTTACATCATGGCGCCGCTGGCACTGCTCAATGTTTTTACATTCGAAGAAATTGCCAAGCAGTACCACGAAGTGGTTTTGGGCTTTTTTATTATGCTCTGGCTAAACGATACGGGCGCTTACGTTTTTGGACGCCTTTTTGGAAAACACAAGCTCTTTCCGCGGATATCTCCCAACAAAACCTGGGAAGGCGCAGTGGGCGGTGCGCTTGCAGCTCTGGCTGGAGGGGTAACCATTGCCGCTTATTTTTCTGAAATGTCCATCTTCAACTGGATCGTGCTCGGTTTAATCATCGCCGTATTCGCATCTTTTGGAGACCTGGTAGAATCGCTTTTAAAACGCAGCTTAAAGGTGAAAGACTCGAGTAATCTACTCCCCGGGCACGGGGGAATCCTCGACCGGTTTGACGGCGTACTACTCGCCAGCCCGATGGCATTTACTTATTTGATGGTTTTTGTACACACACCCTGATAACTTTAATTTATGAAATTTCACAAGGAAGGCCACGGCATAATTCGCAACACCATTTTAATTCTATTGGTGCTCAATGCGATCGTGTGGTACATAGCGCCTTCGTGGGTATTGCTGATTTCCGGTTTCGCATCGCTGGTTATACTTGTTTTAATCCTGCAGTTTTTCAGGGTTCCAGCCCGGGAATACAAGCAGGACAAAAACCAGGTATTCTGCCCTGCCGATGGAAAAGTGGTGGTGATTGAAGAAACGGAAGAGACCGAATACCTCAACGAAAAGCGCATTCAGGTATCTATATTTATGTCGCCGCTAAACGTACACATCAATTGGTTTCCCGTAAGTGGCCTGGTGAAATACTACAAATACCACCCGGGAAAATACTTAGTGGCCTGGCACCCAAAATCGAGCACGGAAAACGAAAGAACGACCGTGGTAGTTGAAAACGAGATGGGAATACCGATTTTGTTCAGGCAAATTGCAGGTGCGGTAGCGCGGCGAATCATTTGCTACGCCACTCCAGATACCCGGGTAGAGCAAAATAAAGAATTCGGTTTTATAAAGTTCGGCTCGCGGGTAGATGTTTTTCTTCCGCTAGACGCCGATGTAAAGGTGAATATCGGCGATATGGTTACCGGTTCGCAAACCGTACTCGCATCGCTTTCTAAAGAATAGTTTTTAGGTCGGCAATTCGCTCTATTTCGTAAGTCACATCGTCGTTGTGCCTTGCTTTATGGGGATTAAAGTACACCTGATCCATCCATATTCCGCGGGCTCCCGATATATCTGTCCCCAGGTCGTCGCCCACCATAACAGAGTTAGCGGCACTCGCTTTGGCTTCAGCCAGGGCCAGTTTAAAAACCGCAGGATCGGGCTTTCTCGCCATCGCGCGCTCGCTGGTCATCACCACGTCAAAAAATTGGGTAAGACCCGATTTACTCAATTTTATATGTTGTACTTCTTCAAAGCCATTGGTGATGATGTGCATCTTGTACTTTGACGATAAATAATCAAGTGTTTCCAATGTACCCGGAAAGAGTGCCGTTTTATGGGGACTTACCGAAACATAAAACCGATCGATGCGGCTTCCCAAAGCCAAATCGTGGCAACCAAAATGAGCAAGTACCTCTGTGAAACGCTGGATACGCAGTTCCTTTTTTCGCAGCCTTCCCCGGCGGTAGGCATCCCATTTTTGATCGTTAATTTCAATGTACTTTGTTCTAAAAACATCGCAATTCTCCACTCCCAACGACTTTAGGTTAAAGTGATCAAAAATTTCTGCGAGCGACTCTCCGGAGTTTTTATCAAAATCCCAGAGCGTGCGATCCAGATCAAAAAAAATGTGTCGGTATGCCTTCTTCATATCCCATTAAATAATTGCCTGATGGTTTCGCTGAAATAAGTTAGCCCAACACTCCAGGCAAAAGTACTCACCACTAAAAGCGGATAAGTGAGCTTATTGTTGTAATAAAATTTTGCCGCCACCACGCATCCGATGGGAATGCTCAGAATAGCGGGGGTAACAATGATCAACCCAATAAGGCCAAACCCTTCCTTAAATTTTACAATACTTCGATTCCGGCGGGTAAACACCTTTTTGGTTCTCACTGTGTCTTTACTTCCAACTGTCTTTCGGATATATAAGATCAACCAACGGCCTAGAAAATAAAAGAAGCTGATGCCGAAAATGCCACCCGACGATGTAATTAAAACGGTTTGGTAAGGGGTGAAACCCGAAGCAATAGCGGTTCCCGGAGCAAAAAAGAACTTCACACTGCTGAGCAGAAAAATACCTGCAATCTTAGTGAGTAGCTCAATTTCCACGGTTTACTTTTTGCCATAGCTCAAATCACCGGCATCGCCAAGGCCGGGTACAATGTACGATTGAGCGGTTAGTTCATCATCTATTGCGCCAATCCAAAACTTGGTGTTGGGCGGTAAGTTCTTCTTAACATTCTTTATTCCCTCGGCCGTAGCCAGAACGGCGGCAATGTGGATGTGTTTCGGCTTCCCTTTCTTAATCAAATCCTGGTAAACCAAAACCATCGACCTGCCGGTAGCGAGCATCGGGTCTGCAATGACCAATTCCTTGCCATCCAGACTCGGCGAACTCATATATTCTACTTCCACTTCAAAGTCGTCTTGATTGGATAATCGCTTTCGGTAAGCCGATACAAAAGCCGAGTCAGACCGGTCGAAATAATTTAAGAGCCCACTGTGAAAAGGCACTCCCGCGCGCAGAATAGTGGCGAGAACAGGAAATTCGGCGGGCACGCGCATGGCAACTTCTCCAAGGGGCGTTACAATATCTTTGGCCGTGTAGTCCAGGTCTTTGCTTATTTCGTAGGCAAAAATCTCTCCCAGACGCTGCAAATTATTCCGAAACCGCAGTCGGTCGCGGTGCAGACTCTCGTCGCGTAATTCGCTTAAAAACTGATTAAAAATTGAGTTTACCTTTCCGAGTTCGTGAATCATTTTGCGCCTTATTATAATTTTATGTTTGAGTAATAATACGGGTTTAATTTTCTCTAGCCAGTCTTTTCGTAGATTCTTTCATCTTACAAAGCACATTGCGCTGTTTACGTATAGATTATATCAATCCTTCATCGGCAAAGCTAAAATAACCGCTATCGGTATAAATAATGTGGTCGAGAATGGGTATATCCAAAACCTGCCCACTCTGAACGAGTTTTTTGGTTAGGGTTTTATCCTGCGTACTCGGATTCAGCGTACCACTGGGGTGGTTGTGAAACAAGATTAAAGCCGATGCGAGCTTTTGGATGGCCGGTTTAAAGATAAGCCGCTGGTCTACCACCGTTCCCGAAATGCCACCGGCGCTAATCCGAATCTTCTCCTTCACCTTG
>JAIVHP010000153.1 GCA_020201045.1 Flavobacteriales bacterium | reverse complement strand
CTGCCCATCGCACCAAACAATCAGTACATCGTCTGGCTCAATTACGACGGAAGGAAATACAAATTTAGTCCGGTTGCCGTGGTTGTCTGATAAGAAATACCCTTCCATATTAATGGGCTCTTCAGAACCGTTGTAAATCTCCACCCAATCGTCGAATTCCCCAAACTCATCGGAAGCTGTGGAGTTATTCGCAGCCATAAATTCGTTGATAACAAGCTTTCCAAAGTAGGGTTCACACTGGGCAATCGCTTCCCCCGAAAGGGCAAGCAACGATGTTAAAAACAATAAACGCAGGTTTAATAATTTCATAATAGAAATATAAGAATTTGGAATGGTTCAATTGACAAAAATGACATTTCTGCCCGATAAAAGTTGCATCTCCCAAAGATATTTATCTGATTTTTAATTCGGTTGCTACCGACACACACCTATATCGCCCGGTACAATTCGAGCAGAAGTGCAAAAAGAAAACGACGGATCTACTCTTTTTTCATATAACTATGCTTTATTTACAAAGTGGTTAACCCGAGTTAAATCTGGGATGAGAAATTCAAAAAACATAGTAAGCCATACGGAGCGGTGGTTTTTTTATATCGTTGTTTGCGCTCACGTTTGGCCCCTGCTCAATGTGCAATTCTTCCCTACGCTCGATGGCCCGGCCCACGTTTACAATTCCCGGATTATAGCTGACTTCATTTTTAATTCGGGTGGGAATTTCGAATCGGTTTTTGAATTAAACCCCTTTCCGATTCCAAATCTATCCGGGCATGTTTTTATGGCACTGCTACAAGGCCTTTTTCCTGCATGGGTAGCGGAGAAAATTTTTCAAATCGCTATTATTGCACTTATCCCTTTTGGTTTTAGGTTTTGGTTGAAATCGGCTGGCGCAAAATCACTTGTGGCTTCCTATTTTATTTTTCCAGTCACGTACTCGTTTTTTTTCTTCTACGGGTTTTACAACTTCTGCTTTTCGCTCGCGGTGCTGTTTTTCGCATTGGGAGCCATGGAGCGCTACCATGGGAGTTCGCCAAAACTATGGCCCCCTGGTTTGGTCTTTATTCTGGGATTAATTCTATACTTTTCTCATCTTCTCACCTTTGCTGTTTTTTGTATTTACATGGCGGTGAGAACGATGGCTACCTTTAGGAAGCCCGGAGCAGCCATAAGCCAAAGGCGCTACGCCTTCTTGTTGTTTGCTCTCTCCTTATTTCCGGGATTATTACTTACGGCCATCTTTCTGCTAAACCAGGATGTAGCGGCGGGTCAATTAGCTTTTTCTCCTTTGGCAGACACGGCAAACATGTACAGGGTAATTACCCCGGCCAAGGGAATTCTCTACGGGAAAGAAGACAAATACACGCAGTGGATATTCTACAGCCTTGTTTTTATGATATTGAGCTGGGTTTACCACAGCATTCGCTCTAAATACCGGATAGACCAACGCGCCGGAATTCCCGGATTGCTATTTGCCGCATTTTTTATCCTGAGTTTTGTCTTACCCGATCAGGGATTGCTGTCGGGGGGTATTCTCACTTCGCGCATCGTGCTTTTCGCAATTGTATTTCTTATTGCCTTTCTGGCCATGATCCCCATCAACCGGTTTGCAGGCATGGCTTTACTCGTGGTGATTTCTTACGTCAATATCGCCTGTTTGCTCATTTACGTAGATGCCACAGAAAGTGAACAGGCCATCGTTTCTCAAATTTCTACCGCTGCGGGCGATCTGCAAAGCGGCGCGGTGGTTATGCCACTCAATCAAAGCGATTTTTGGATTCGAGAACACTACTCCAACTACCTCGGATATCAAAAACCGGTAGTGGTGCTGGAGAATTACGAAGCAGATCTGGATTACTTCTTTTTAAACTGGACCGAAAACGGTGTAAATGCAAAGCGCGCAGCTTACGCGGATTGGGAAAAATTCACGGTTTCGGGTATTCCGGAAAGGCAGCCGAATAACAGCGCTACGCACATCTTTTTACTAGGCAACTCCGACACAGAATTAAAGGGAAGTCAGCACATTGAACATCCAAACATCGAAGTGGTACGCGCAGATACTGCATTAGGAGTAGGCCTGTATAAATGGCTAAAAAATTAGTGTCTGTCTAGAGAGTCCATTATCGGCGTTGCACTTCTTTTGTAAACCTGCCTACCGGCCAGGCAGGCAGTCATTGACGGTAGTCAACTCCTTGGTTTACGCCCTTCGGTTGTGAGATCGCTTCGCTAGTTCCAAAAGTGCATGCGCCTTGCTAATGAACTCTCTAGTTCAGCCACTTGAGAGTATTGACAAACTCCAATTAGCGTTGAAATTCGGGAATTTATTGCGCACTCGAAAAAAGACTAAGCGTTTCGCCCTTTGACCTCAATGAAATGGCAATACAATTCTACTGTAAAAATGCAAACCTCCGCGCTAAGCCTTTTTAGCGCAGAGGTTGCACACTCTGTTTTATAGCTTTTAAATACCCGTGTCAATATTGCTCGAGCATGTATTCAATTACGTCGGTACTCGTTACAATTCCAACCAACTTATCGTCTTCCATAACAGGTAGGGCGTGAAACTTTTCTTCCACCAAAGTTTCTGCGACCAGGCGAATTGGCATATCCACAGGCACCGATTTGGGGTTGTCGCTCATTACCTGATCTATGGTGAGCATATCTAAAACGGCTTCGTCGCCTTCGCCCTGATTGTCGAATAAATTGCCAAAGCTCAGTCTCATGATATCGTTCTTGCTAATGATGCCGACCAATTTATCTCCATCCATTACCGGAACGTGTCGGATATCCTTTTTCCTAAAAATATCCTTTACATCCCGCAGGTTGTGGTTTCCTTTGTGAACAGTGACCAAATCTGCGGTCATTATGGTTGATACCGGTTCTCTTTTTCTCATGTTGATGTGTTATTGATTTACTCAAAGATGGGGATTCACTTCGGCAATTTAAGTGATCTGAGTCATACAAAAAGCTGACATATATCACTTTTAATACGAAACTAGTCTTCAGGGCAAATCGTTAGCGAAAAGCCATTAGGCAAAAGGAGATTAAGGGTGGGAAGTGGATGTGTAAAAAACAGGAGAAATGGGCTTTCACCTCATTGCCGCTAGTCGGTGAACTACCCTGACATAAACTATCTTCTGCGCCGGGTTTGCGCGCTCACTGCCGGACTGTACTTTTTCAGATTTCCATCGATTTCCGCAGCCAGGCTCTCGGCAAATTCTTTGGCGCGGCCGTGGTCTTCAAACCGCTTTACCATTACTTTGGTTCGATGCGTTTTGCTCAAAAGGTAAACCGTATAATTCGCAGTAGTGTTTTCCGTTGCCCGATTTGACATGCTGCGAACAACGAATCCGCTTTTCCCCGAAAGTATGCTAACATCGGGCAGCGTATCAAGGCTAATCCAGTCGCCTCGCTTTATCCAAAAAACCGATGAATACTCCCGACAGCGCCATCGCTTTTTATCGAGCTGAAACCCATAAGTACTCGAAAACAAAAACCCACCGGCCACAACCATAAAGAATCCTATAA
>JAIVHP010000270.1 GCA_020201045.1 Flavobacteriales bacterium | reverse complement strand
AAACTATCAAGCAAACCAAGTTGCCTTCTTTACTTCTGCAGAAGCTAAAACAATTACTATCTCTCAGGGAAAATATGGTGGTACAACGAGCTGGTTATAAAGCAAAATTTGGTGAGTTAAAAAGAGTCTACAAGAAGTCGGAACTAAAAGTACTTCTTAAAACCCAGGAAAAGTTAGTCACAGAGTTGAGCCGTTCCATAGCAAAAGTGGAAGACGAAATCATTACGCTAGTCAATAGTGATCCAGAAGTCAAAAGGGTGTACAAACTCATTACGTCCATAAAGGGAATTGGGCCAATTGTTGCGACCAATTTAATAGTGGTAACACAATGCTTCACCACCTTTGAAAATAGCAGAAAACTTGCCTGTTATTGCGGGGTGGCTCCTTTTGAAAAGCAGTCAGGATCCAGTCTGAAGTCCCGATCACGTGTGAGTCATTATGCCAATAAAAAACTTAAATCGTTGCTTAACCTTGCTGCTTCAAGTGCTACACAAGTCAAGGGTGAAATGAAAACCTATTATGATCGGCGAATTGAAGATGGCAAAAGCAAAATGAGCACACTGAATATTGTGAGAAACAAATTACTTCATAGAGTCTTTGCCGTGGTAAAGCGAGGCACTCCATATGTTGAAATCTATGGGAGCGCCATGAATAAATGTTGAAAACTAAGCTTGTGTAATCCTTAGAATACAGGCGGGTGGTACTCGCCATTCTCACTTTCATCCTGTTGTCAATAATTTTGGCAAGGCTCGGTTCAACTAAAAATCGTGAAGAACAAAGCGTAAGCGATCTCTTAATAGCCGTTGAAAATAGACACTCTTAAAAAATAGCGGGCTATTTTGAACTATTTTTAGGCAGAAAAGCGCTGTTTTATTCGCTTCGCTCACCCTGCGGGTTTCCTGCGGTCATGAGAACGCTACCGCTTAGTTGAGGTGGGAAAACAAAATTCTTTCTCATAAAAGCCGATATACTGCATTTCCTTCTCGCGCCATAGCCCGCTATGGCTTTGAAAATGAAACTTGTATATCAACTTTTATGAAAATCTGAATCTCCGAATAATAATCGAACTCAGGTTAAGAGTCAGAAGCCAGATCGCGAAGCAGCTACAACAGCAAGAGTAGAGAGCCTGCCTACCATGCCTTCGGCAGGTAAACCGACGAAGCAGGCAAAGGCAAGAGTTGCATGCGCTCTGCGGTTAAAATTCCGGCGGAACAGATAAATTTCTGAAAAACATTTTTTTCAGCATCCAAACCCAGATCGAAAAACATCTAGCCCGCTAAAATCCCAATCGCTCGAAACCTGTCCGCCGCAGGCTGAATCCACACCAGTGTTGCCCATTGCATTAAAAGTTCGCCACCCTTATAGATTTTAAGCTAAATAATAGCTCACAAATGCCATATCAGCCCACCAGCGTTGCCAACTGCCTTCAAATCTTTCCAGATCGAAATACATCCAGCCCGCTAAAATCTCAATCGCTCGAAACCTGTCCGCCGCAGGCTGAATCCACACCAGTGTTGCCCATTGCATTAAAAGGTCACCAGCCTTATAGATTCTAAGCAAAATAATAGCTCACAAATTCCAAACTACCACACCAGCGTTGCCAATTGCCTTCAAACTTCTCCAGATCGAAATACATCTAGCCCGCTAAAATCTCAATCGCTCGAAACCTGTCCGCCGCAGGCTGAACCCGCAACACTCTTGCTAAATAGCCAGCTACAATTTTAAAACGCCTCTTTCGCAATCTGTTTTACCGCGTCTGATTTACCCATGGTGTAATAGTGGATGCACGGCGCGCCGGCTTCTACCAATTCCTGACTTTGCCTGATGGTCCATTCAACTCCTACTTTTTCTACTTCAGCGTCGGTTTTACAAGCCATTAATCCATCTGCGAGATCGTCGGGAAGATCGATAAAGAAGGTCTTGGGAAGAAAGGCGATGTGCCGGAGCTTGGTAATGGGCTTCAGTCCGGGAATAATCGGCACGTTTATTCCCGCAGCTTTGCAGTGCTCCAGAAAAATAAAGTACTTCTTATTGTCGAAAAACATCTGGGTGGTTACATACTCCGCTCCTGCATCAACTTTGGTCTTTAAGTGCTTCAAGTCTGTTTTCATATTCATAGACTCGTAGTGCTTTTCGGGGTATCCCGCCGCACCGATGCAAAATTGAGCGTGCTCCTTATTTTCAATTTCTTCGTGCAGGTAAATTCCCTTGTTCATCCGCACAATTTGCTCTATCAGCTCTACTGCGTATTGGTGACCGTTTTTTTCGGGTACAAAGCTCCGCTCTGTTTTGATGGGGTCGCCGCGAAGTGCGAGTACATTATCGATTCCCAGAAACTGCAAATCGATAAGGGCATTTTCCGTTTCATCTCGTGTAAATCCGCCGCAAATGAGATGTGGAACGGCGTCTACGTGATAGCGGTTTATGATGGCCGCACAAATACCAACCGTTCCCGGGCGCTTGCGAATACTCACCTTTTTTAGCAGGTTGTCGGCTTGCTTTTTATACATGTACTCTTCCCGGTGGTATGTAACATTTATAAAGGGCGGATTGAACTCCATAAGCGGGTCAATGCCTTCGAATATCGCATCAATGCCCTTTCCCTTTAGTGGTGGCAAAATTTCAAAAGAAAACAGGGTATGTTTTCTCTTTTTTAGGTGATCTGTAACTTTCACGCTTCTGTTTTAGTTGGCTAAAATAACAGTCAAGCCCGAGCGTTAGAACCCTCGAGCTTGAGATTATTAATAATACAGTTTTAAATGTGTTTTGTTCGCTAGTCGTTACCTCTTAGCACCTGAATATAACCGGTTTCGATAACATCGGCACTCGGAATGCTCAGTTCGTAAAAGTATGTTCCGTCGTTTTCATCGGCCGGATCCCATCCTCCGGGATTATCCATGGTTCCCGTAGAAGCCTGATACTGATCGTACTGCTCCTGCTCAAATACCATTTTACCCCAGCGGTCGTATATTCTCAATCGCGTATCGGGGAAGAACTCCATAAATTCTATATGGAATCGGTCATTTCTACCATCCCCATTGGGTGTTACCACATTTGGAATGTTGTAGGTGCAGTAAACACCGGTAAAGGCCATTTGGCCCGTCGCAACCGGACAAACTTGTAAGGCGTCGAACACCTGAACTTCTACCAGGTAATCTTCAAGCGGGTCAAAAGACTCGGGGCCAAAGGCCAGCGAATCGGCTTGTGACGTTTGATTGTCGCCATTGATTGACCAAAGGAAAACACCGTTGCTACTTCCCGATACATTGGTGGTTAAATTGAGCGAGTCGAGCTCAACACAGAAATCGGGATTTTGTGGAAGAATAGTTACTTCGGGCTGTTCTACAAACGTAAACTCTTCGGTAACTCCATCTTCGGGGCAGCGGCTGTCGGTAAAGGTAATATCGTAAGTACCGTATTGTTGAGCCGAAATAGCCGTGGAAAGCTGATTTGCCGCTGAGAACGAGATCGCATCGGGATCGTTAGACGACCAGGTTCCCGTTCCTTCGGGGCTGAGCTCTGCATTTCCAGCCGATTGCAATCCACACACGATATCGCCTTCAAAATTGATAGTAATCGCTACAATATCAGTTTGGTCGGTAGCTGTGCCGCAAACGCCGTTAATAACAACGGCATATGTTCCGGTTTCATCCACAGTGACGGCGTAATCTTCATTGTTAAAGCCATTTCCATCTTGGGTCCAGGCAACTGAAAAATTGTCGGAGTTAGGGAGTTGGTCTCCTACATCCAGGACGATTGATTCGCCCACACAGAGCACCAAATCCTGTGGCAGGGAATCAAGTTGCGGGTCGGGTCTAAAATCTATCACTGCATTGGTTTGGTATCCGCAGTTGTCTTCTGTAATCTGAAAGTTGTAGAGTCCGTAATCGCTTACGGTAACATCTGCCGCTGCTCCGGTTATAAAATCGTAGGTAACGGTTGCATTGTCATTGGGCGCGCTGAGCACTTCCCACTCGCCACCGCCCGGTGTGTTGGTTGGAGCAAGGGTATGCGTTAAATCGCAGGCAGTTGCATCTACCAGTGTTGGAAATGGCCTTACGTAAATTTGGATGGTGGTGTCGTGAAGGCAGCCAAACTCGTCTTCTGCAAAAAAGGTAAAGCTGTTATTTCCCTCCTGCGAAGGTTCAACTACAATAGAAGTTCCTTCGTTGGTCACAATATCTTCGTTCTCTTCCCAGTACGCATCGATAATGTCAGGAGAATAATACACCGTACTCGGGTTGATGTTAGGATCGAAGTAGATGGACCAATTGAAAATGAACCCATCGTCTATGGTAAGGTTATCGCGGATGGTGAGCGTCCAATCTCCGTTTATGGGGCAACCGATAAATTCGTCAAAGGACTCTTCGGGTAAATAGGTTCCGGGAGCCATCGCATTGCCATCTGCAAAGGTATTTACTTCTACTGTATTACCCGCGGCCAATTCGTCTCCCATAGTTCCAAAATCTGCATTCATGGCGAAGCAGTAGTCAAATCCGATTCCCGGATTGCCAATATCGTTATCGAAGGCTTCTCCAAGAAAGGTAGTTCCGCCACCAAAACCATCGGGAAACAGCCCACCATCACCCGCAAAGGCATTAAAGACGTTGATACTTGTTCCGTCCGGGCAAGTAAGCATCATTTCCAAGTCGCCCAAATACGAGTGCTCCATGTTTACGCAAAAGTTGATGATATCCGATACGTTTTCTATCACCTGATCGTCGTCAAACTCGTCAATGGTAATGGTGGTTTCGTAGTTTTCGTCGTTTCCGTCGGGGAGGTAGAGTTGCTCTCCGAGTATTCCACCACCGAGAATGGCGCTATTAGCTGGGTCTACGCCGACAGTGTCGGTTTCAAAAATTCCACCGGTTATTTCTGTTTGCTCGCCAATACACAAGGTGTCGTTTAATGCAATGTTCGAAAAGTCGGGTCGCGGAGCAATGAGAACAAAGAACTGTTTGGTTTCGATGCGTCCACTCACATCCTGCACAATAACAGTAACCTGATATCCAAAAGCCGTTTCGTAGGTGTGGGTGACTTCCGTGAGCCCAAATCCTTCATAGGTCGTGCCATCGCCCATGAGGTATCTAAAATACGATGTTTCGTCTGACTGCTCGTAGCCGTTTCCGCCCGCATCTGATAGGGGGTAGCTGGTTTCGAGTCCCACGATGATAGAGTCTCCAAAACAGATGTTGATGGTTTCGAGCGGAAGCGGGTCAAACGTCCCAAGCTCGGGAATAGATACAATATCGAAATTGAAGGGCTGCAAAGGCTGAAAGCAGGCAAAATTTGCGGTGAATCCGGCTCCAGAACTCTCATCACCAGAAGTAAACACCAGCGTAAGACAACTCTCTTCTCCAGAGACGTTTACTCCGGCTGGGTGGCTTACGGAATTGAATTCTCCCAAAAGGGCTCCTCCTGTTCCTACTCCATCGTAAACAAATAGACTGGAATTTTCGTCTACATCCCACACATCGCCATTTAATTCGGGCGATATGATGATTTGACCGGGACTGAGAGACGTATTTTCAACGCAAATCGTGATTTGGTAACTCTCGTTTGGTAAGTATTCTCCATCATCGGCATCGCTATCGGTAATAATTACCGACGAAGCACAAGACACATCGCTAATGGTGCCTTCGTCTGAAATGGGATATGTGTCTTGAGCCGAAGCGTTAAGGCTAAAGATGGCGAGTAGAACCGGTATGGCGAAAAATCGTATAGTTTTAAATGTTCTCATCGCTCTTTAAAGTGTTTTTCTGTGTGCGTTAAAACGTTCTGCTATTTCGCTTTTCGAAAATAGGATGAGCACATCATTGCTCCCTTTGATGCGAAAGTATTTTGTGGAGTATCCATCGGGATGAAGGTCCGATTCAAAAATATTGAACTTGTCGGGATTCCTTAACTTAATGGTCGGAAGGTCATTTCCGTTCAGTTTTTCCATCGGTAAGTTACTGGCAATTTCGTAGCTGTTTTCTAAATAAAAATTCCAGTACGCCAATACCGCCGGGTGATTTTGGCGGTAATCCTGAAGCTGCTCTTCGCTGAATTTGGCCGTAAGGCGTTGGTCGAATTCGCTTTGCGAATAAGAAGAGATGGCGACAGAAACACATGCGATCAAAAGAAAATATTTCATAGTTAACAATTTGAATCTTGACGGGCAATTCCTTCCTGAAGTTGCCAAAGCGACAAATATAAAAACTAAAACCTGCTATAGCGGTTCTTATCTGAGAAAGGCATACTTAATTGGTGTCAAATTTTTCGAATCCTTTTATTCTCAGTATTAAATTCACTTACTTTTGCGGCATGAAGAATATCCGGAATTTTTGCATCATCGCCCATATCGACCACGGAAAAAGTACCCTGGCCGATCGGCTGTTGCACTTTACAGGAACCATTACCGACCGGGAGTTGCAGGAGCAGACCCTTGACGATATGGATTTAGAGCGGGAGCGGGGAATAACCATTAAAAGTCACGCCATTCAAATGGACTATCTTTTGGATGGAGAAAAATACGTGTTGAATTTAATCGATACGCCCGGCCACGTCGATTTTTCGTACGAAGTTTCTCGGTCTATTGCAGCCTGCGAAGGCGCCTTGCTTATTGTAGATGCCACACAGGGAATTCAAGCCCAAACCATATCGAATCTATACCTCGCTCTCGAACACGATTTGGAAATTGTTCCGGTTCTCAATAAAATGGATCTCGACAGCGCCATGGCCGAAGAAGTAAGCGAGCAAATCGTAGAACTTATAGGTTGCGATGCATCGGATATCATCCCCGCCAGTGGAAAAACGGGGATGGGGGTAGAAGCCATCTTGAAGGCAGTGATCGATCGTGTTCCACACCCTGTTGGAGATGTAGAAGCTCCGCTTCAGGCGATGATTTTCGATTCGGTTTTTAATTCCTTCCGCGGCATTATCGCCTATTTCCGCATTAAACACGGGAAAATTAAAAAGGGCGATAAGGTAAAATTCGTAAACACCGGTAAAGAGTATTTCGCGGACGAAATCGGCACCCTGAAACTCACCATGACCGAGAAAAAGGAACTCTACGCCGGGGATGTTGGCTATATTATTTCGGGAATTAAGCAGGCCAAAGAGGTCAAGGTAGGAGATACCATCACCCTTACAGAGCGACCATGCCAAAACGTAATCAAGGGTTTTGAAGATGTGAAGCCTATGGTCTTCGCCGGAATTTATCCGGTTGATACCGACGAGTACGAAGATTTGCGCGCATCGCTGGAGAAACTCCAGTTGAATGATGCATCGCTGGTGTTTGAACCCGAATCTTCGGCAGCGTTGGGATTTGGATTCCGCTGCGGGTTTTTGGGAATGCTCCATATGGAAATTGTGCAGGAGCGGCTGGAAAGAGAGTTCGACATGACCGTGATCACCACGGTTCCAAACGTTGGTTACCGGGCTACCACCACCAAAGACGAAGAACTCGTGGTAAACAACCCCAGCGAATTACCCGATCCATCGGGACTGGCATCAGTAGAAGAGCCGTACATCAAAGCGTCTATCATTACCAAATCAGATTACGTAGGGCAGGTAATGAACTTGTGTATTCAAAAGCGCGGAGCCCTTACCAATCAGGTTTACCTCACTTCCGATCGCGTAGAGCTCACCTTTGAAATGCCGCTTGGCGAGATTGTCTTTGATTTCTACGACAAGCTAAAGACCATCTCAAGGGGCTACGCATCATTCGATTACTACCCCATCGGCTACCGCGAAAGCAAGCTGGTAAAACTCGATGTATTGCTAAACGGCGATCAGGTAGATGCCCTCTCGGCATTGATTCACCGCGACAACGCATTCGATTTGGGGAAGCGGATTTGCCTAAAACTCAAAGACCTTATTCCGCGTCAGCAATTCGAAATCGCCATTCAGGCGGCCATCGGCACCAAGGTTATCGCCCGGGAAACGGTGCGCGCTATGCGAAAAGATGTAACGGCCAAATGCTATGGAGGCGACATCACGCGTAAGCGAAAGCTATTGGAAAAACAGAAAAAAGGGAAGAAGCGCATGCGCCAGGTTGGAAACGTAGAAGTACCCCAGGAAGCTTTTCTGGCGGTGCTGCAGTTGGATTAGGGTTCGTTGTGGAGTTGAAGGAGCGGTCTTTGGCGGCGGGCTTGTGATGTTTTAGTGACGGGAGGGTCAATTGGCAACGCTGGTGTGGGATTTCGAACGGTTTGGGTCGTGCATTCCTGTCGGGGTTGATAGCTGGAGGGGTTCAATTGGCAATTGGCAATGGTGGTGAAGGTTTACAGGCGTCGTGGGTTTTGCGGGAGCTTTTGGGGTGTGGGCTGTTTTGGCTTAAGCGGCAATCGGCAATGCTGGTGTGGGCTTTCGAACGTGGTGGGTTTTGCGGCATTTTGAGATTTGAGAGCTGGTGGGGTTCAAGCGGCAATGGGCAATAGGTTGTGGGCGTTCGTGTGAGTTGGGTTTTGCGGAGCTCTGGGGTTTGATAGCTGGAGGGGTTCAATTGGCAATTGGCAACGCTGGTGTTGGCTTTCAAACGTGTTGGGTCTTACGGTAATTTGGGGTTTGATAGCTAGTGGGGGGCAATGGGCAATTGGCAACGCTGGTGTGGGATTTTGAACGTGATGGGTTTTGCGGCACTCTGGGATTTGAGAGCTGGTGGGTTTCAAGCGGCAATAGGCAACGCTGGTGAAGGTGTTCGAGCGTGTCGCCTTTTGCAGAACTTTTGGGTTTAATAGCTGGTGAGGGTAAAGCGGCAACTCTGAGCGACGAAGGAGCGATCATCAGCCTTTGGCGGACAGGCTCACCAGCAGGCGGACGGGCTAGTGGGAGCGGAGTAATGCTAGTGTGGGCTTTCGAACGTGATGGGTTTTGCGGCACTTTGGGATTTGAGAGCTGGTGGGGTTCAAGCGGCAATGGGCAATAGGTTGTGGGCGTTCGTGTGAGTTGGGTTTTGTGGAACTCTGGGGTTTGATAGCTGGAGGGGTTCAAGCGGCAATGGGCAAGGCTGGTGTTGGCTTTCGAACGCGTTGGGTCTTGCGGTAATTTGGAATTTTATAGCTGGTGGGGGGCAAAGGGCAAGGTGCAATAGGTTGAGCAAAAAGTCCATTTTGGGTCAAAAATCCCAATTTTAGATGAATAATACTTTATCTCGCAAGTTTCTTCCGGCTAAAGGTATGGAATGTAGGCTCTTGCTCTTGCTCAAAACTCTTGCTGATTTAGCCATTGCATTTTGCGCAAGCAAATTATTGCCTATTGCATTAAAATTTCACCGACCCGTAAAGATTCTAAGTAAAATAAAAGCCCACAAATACCGGGTTACCCCACCAGCACTACTCCGTTCTCCTTCTGTTTCTCTGCTCTGACCCTCACCTCGTCACCGTAACCGCAGCCTTCACTTCTCTAGTCTTCCCATTCTCGCCAAAAGCGGTAAGCACGATAAAATACTGGCCGGTGTTTGCATCGCCGGCGGGGTTCCAGAGTTCTATAGATTGGACGGGCAGCGCAGCTTCGTTGCCGTGCACCACATTGCCCCACCGGTCGTAGATTTGCCAGCGCAGCGAAGCCACACCGCGCAACTCGGCTACAAGCGCATCGTTTTGCCCGTCGCCGTTGGGGGTAATAATATTGGGTACTACTATTTCAAGACCCTGGTCTACGTAGATAAATACGGTGGCGGTATCGGTGCAGGTTTCTTCAATGCGCCAGGCAATAAGCATAACCTCATAGGTGCCGGGTTCTTCAAAAACGTAATTTAAGTTTTCGCTTTCGGAAATGTCCTGCCCATTGATTTGCCAGTAGGATCCGCTCGTATTGATGCTTTGGTTGTCGAAAAAGACGGAAAGGGGCGAAAACCCACTGTCGGGGTTGGCAGAAAAAGCGGCCTCGTGTATTGGGTTGTAAATTACGTTTGCCGTGCTATCCCAAGTACAACCCAAATCGTCTTCCACAGAAATATCATACACCCCGGCACCGATAGGGGTAAAGGCCGGATTGCTCTGGGTATTGCCGTTTACGGTGTACTGAAAAGGCGGTGTGCCGCTCATTTCTTCAAAGCGCACTTCGCCGGTGGGGTTGGGGCATGAGCTGGAGCGGGTAAAAACATTGCGAGCTCGTGGCGTTTGCCGCACTTCTACGTGCACGGGTATGGTTTGGGGGCAAATGTCGCCATCGTCGCTCCACATGCGCACGGTATACCACCGGCTGGAGTCTGCCACACACCAGGGATTTGCCACAGAACTATCGCTTAAAAACTCCGCGCTGCTCCAGGCGTAGTTTTCATACCCCGACAGGGCGGCAAACTGCACCGAATCTCCCCGACAAAAGGTGTATTGGCGAGGCATATCTTCGGCAGCCACTTCACAATCTGGTGTATAGGTTAGGAGAAAGGCGGGGTGGGGGTTGAAGCCAATATTCGGCCAGGAAACAGGGGTCAGATTTAAATTCTGCTCTTCATCATCCGTAAGGTATTCATTTATTACAGCTATTCCATCGTGCTGATGCACCCGCGTATTAGCCGTATCTCCATTTAACCCTTCTGCTATTCCGTTTTCATAAAAAAAATGGCCCTGTACACCTGCTGATGAAATCGGATTCAAAAGATCGGGAGACCAAATATTACCCAGTAACTCTGAGTTTATTGATACAGCAGATGCATCACTTTCAAATGAAGTTAATCTATCGCTGAAGATGGAAAACAGCAATGGCTTATCGGTGTCGAAAAAAGGTTTTTCAAAGCTATAGTTCTGTGGAAAGTCCTGTGATTGATCGGCAACATATATCCGTGTGCATACTTCAGTGGTAATATCAGGGGACTCATAGTAGAGTACTATATATGCACCCCACCACCCCCAGTTCCAGGCAAAATCGTAAAAAGTTTGCTGGGGAAGATCAATATTGACAACATTGTTATCAATAACAATGGCATCTGTAATGTCTACTGCATGGGCTGCAAAGAAATTGGATGCATTATTCTCTTCAACCATTTCAGGGCCGGCCTGATTTCCCATATTCCAGGTAATGCCTCCGTCGTTTACATAAAAAGTATGTGGCTCGGGCCGTCCATAACGATAGCACAATGCATAAGCGCGGCGTAAAGAATAGCCATCATCCCATTTGATGTTGAAAGATGCTCCCAGTAAAGCACCTATGGTTCGATGCCCGCCTGCTTGCACGCCCCCAACAAAACAATCTTCGGCAAACGTTACCTGTGCGTTAATTGCAGTATTTATAAATAAGGTTATGAACAAGGCGCATGTCTCAATGGCGCGTGTTTTTCGTCTCAAAATAGCCTCCTTAACATAAAAATTGTTAATAAGTTACGTTTACAAAACTAAGAAGAATCCATGGATACTTCCCTTATATGCTAGATAGTTTGCTTGCACAACGTAAATAGGTTACGGCCTCAACAACTTGATTTATAGTCAAAACATAAAAGTATGACTATTTACGAATTTAACGAGCGTTTCCCAGATGAGCACAGCTGCCGTATGGACATGAAAGAAAGAAGAGAAAAAGAAGGTTTGACTTGCAAAAAGTGCGGGAGTAGTGACCTTCATTTCTTAGAAAGTCGGTATGTGTGGCACTGCAACAACTGCAAGCACAGAACCACAATAAAAAGCGGCACGGTCATGCACGACAGCAAGTTACCGGTCAGGGTGTGGTATCAATGTATGATGTTAATGATGATGACGAAAAAGGCCATTTCAGCCCACGAGATGCGCAGGCAGTTAGGAATGAAAAACTACCGACCTGTGTGGGAGATGATGCATAAGATTAGAGATGCCATGGGCCAACGCGATGATCGGTACGGATTACAAGGCATGGTAGAGTTTGACGAAGGCCATT
>JAIVHP010000388.1 GCA_020201045.1 Flavobacteriales bacterium | reverse complement strand
GCCGACGCATTGGCACGTGCTCAGGCGGGCAGGCATAATTCCCACCAGCCGACGCATTGGCACGTGCTCAGGCGGGCGGGCATAACTTTTTTCCCACCCATAACTCCACTTCTTCCCACACTGCCAATCCCCCACTGCGCTCCTTCACAAACCAGTGCATTCCCCATCCTTTAAAAAAGAGAGCGAAATTCGCTTAAATAAGGACAATTTTAGCTGTAGAATAACGCGTTGTTTCTTACCTTCACAATATGCTCGACGCCAGAATTCCCGAAGGCCCCATCGAAGAAAAATGGGCAAAGTACAAGGCCGCGGCCAAATTGATAAACCCCGCGAACCGCCGGAAGTACAAGATTATTGTGGTGGGTACCGGGCTGGCCGGCTCTTCATCGGCTGCCAGTCTTTCTGAGCTGGGCTTTGACGTGGAAGTTTTCACTTTTCACGACTCGGCGCGGAGGGCGCACTCGGTGGCTGCACAGGGCGGAGTAAATGCCGCAAAAGACTACAAAAACGACGGCGACAGCGTTTGGCGGATGTTTTACGACACGCTGAAAGGGGGCGATTTTCGCGCGCGGGAAGCCAACGTCTACCGCCTGGCAGAGTGCAGCATGGAACTTATCGATCAGGCTGTGGCGCAGGGGGTACCCTTCGCCCGCGAGTATAGCGGATACCTCCGAAACCGCTCCTTCGGCGGGGTGCAGGTGAGCCGCACCTTTTACGCGCGTGGCCAAACGGGGCAGCAACTGCTTATGGGAGCCTACCAGGCGCTGATGCGCGAAAAGGCAGTGGGCGGGCTAAAGCTGAACACCCGACACGAAATGCTAGATGTAATTACCGTCGACGGAAAAACGGCCGGCGTTACCGTGCGAAACCTGGACACCGGAAAGATCTCATCTCATTCTTGCGATGCGCTCATCATCGCTTCGGGCGGGTACGGAAAAATCTATTACCTCAGCACTTTGGCCATGAATTGCAACGCCACGGCCATCTGGCGAGCCCATCGCAAAGGAGCGTTTATGGCCGCACCGAGCTGGACTCAGTTCCACCCCACTTCCCTACCCCAACTCGGGAGCTATCAAAGTAAACTCACCCTGATGAGCGAGTCGCTGCGCAACGACGGCCGCATCTGGGTACCCAAATCGCCCGAAGATAAACGCCCGCCGGGAGACATCCCCGAGCAAGACCGCGACTACTACCTCGAACGGCGCTACCCGGCCTTCGGAAACCTCGCACCCCGGGATATTTCCTCGCGCGCTGCTAAAGAACGAATCGATGCGGGCTGCGGAGTGGGTCCTATGAAAAATGCCGTTTACCTCGACTTTAAGGACGCGCTTGAACGCGACGGCAAAAAGGAAATTGAACAGCGATACGGAAATCTTTTTGAGATGTACCGCAAAATAACGGGAATGGACGCCTACGCCGAACCGATGATGATCGCTCCTTCTGCGCATTTTAGCATGGGCGGGCTGTGGGTAGACTACCGCTTGATGAGCAATCTGCCGGGACTTTTTGTGCTCGGCGAAGCCAACTTTTCCGATCACGGCGCCAATAGACTCGGCGCAAACAGCCTGCTCCAGGCCTGCGTAGACGGGTACTTTATTGCGCCGCATACTATTATGGACTTCCTCGCCGAAAGGCCGCCGGGCGCCAAAACACCCGAAGCGGAGTGGAAAGCCGCCGCCGGTGAATCGGAGAAGAATTTGACCGGGCGGTTGAATAAGCTTTTGGAAATAAAAGGCACCATCACGGCCGAAGAGTTTCACAAAATGCTCGGTCAGGTGCTGTATAAAAAGTGCGGCTTGTCGCGAAACCGATCCGACATGGAAGCAGCGCAAATTGAACTAAAAGAACTTCAAAAGCGCTTTCGAAGCGAGTTGCTTATTCCGGGTGGGATGGATCGCATAAATTTTGAACTGGAAAAAGCCGCCCGTGTAGAAGACTACCTCGAAATGGCGCTGCTCATTGCAGAGGATGCCTTGCAGCGCGAAGAATCCTGTGGGGCGCACTTTCGAGAAGAGTACCAAACGGAAGACGGCGAAGCCCTGCGAAACGACGAAGGGTATCAATACGTGAGTGTTTGGGAGCATGCTGGCGATGGTGAACACCGCCTTCACAAGGAAGAATTGAATTTTGAATTTGCCGAAGTAAAAGAGCGCAGTTATAAGTGAGAAAAATAATGGCAATAAAGGTGTAGAAATGAAACTGGAACTCCATATTTGGCGGCAAGCCGGCCCCGAAGAACGCGGCAATTTTGAAAAGCATCAGGTAAACGACCTCGACCCGCACATGTCTGTTCCCGAAATGCTGGACCACCTCAACACCCGTATCATAAAATCGGGTGGCGAACCGGTGGCCTTTGAGAGCGACTGTCGCGAGGGCATTTGCGGGCAGTGCGGTTTTGTAATCAACGGCGACATACACAGCCCAACCCCCGGCACCACCACCTGCCAAACCCACCTGCGCAGCTTTAAGGATGGCGACAAGCTGTATTTGGAACCCTTTCGGGCGAAAGCCTTTCCCATCAAAAAGGATTTGGTGATAGACCGCTCGGCCTTCGACCGCATTATCGAGTCTGGCGGTTACATCGGTGTAAATACCGGGCAAGCGAGCGAGGCAAACAGCACCCTGATCGATCACCACCTGGCCGAAAAAGCATTTGACGCCGCGGCCTGCATTGGCTGCGGCGCCTGCGTAGCCACCTGCAAAAACGCCAGCGCTTCCCTGTTTACCGCGGCAAAAATCAGCCACCTATCCATGCTGCCACAGGGCAAACCCGAAGCGGAGCAACGCGTTAAAAAAATGGTGGCCCAAATGGATGCCGAAGGGTTTGGCTCCTGCTCCTTCACCGGCGCCTGCGAAGTAATCTGCCCTCAGGATATTTCCATTCAAAACATCGTGGATATGAACCGGCGGTGGCGGAAGGCGCTTTGATTTTTTCATTGGCCAGACCCCTCTCCACTAGACGTGAAACCCATCGAAGATTTGGCACCTTCTATATTTTTTAGACCTTTACTCATCTGAGTGAGAAAAAACCGAAACTTCGTAAAAATCACATCTTCTATGTCATTCATTAATTTATTGTTCCGAAAGTCACAATCGAAATCAAACCACCAAAAAACGGAAAAAATCCACTTATTTGCTCAGTACCGCTGCGCAATTAGTTTGGGACTTGTATTGTTCATAGCCCCTGTGGCGCTTGGCCAAAATTTTATTACCGAGTGGGTTTTTGATGAGCCCGACACCGAACTTACTATCAATGCACAGACCGACGGTTCGGTAGACTATACATGGAGCACCAGCCCTTCCGGCAATAGCGGCAGTGGCAACTTTAACATGACATCGCCTGATGGAGTCACTTTGTCGAATTTGGAAATCGAAACGGGAGATGTTTTGACACTGGAAATGGCTCCCCAAAACTTGCAGCGTTTTTATATGGGATTTAATTCAGACAGCTCCGCAAGTGACAATCCGAATTTGGCTAACGTTACCAATATGTCCGGAATGTTCAAGAATGCTTTTTCCTTTAATCAAGATATCAATGACTGGGATGTGTCGAATGTTACTACCATGGAAGGAATGTTCTATAGGGCCTTCGCTTTCAATGGTGATATCACCGATTGGGATGTGTCGAGCGTTGTTGAGATGAGTGATGTCTTTTGGGAAGCCGAATCCTTTAATAGGGACATTGGGGGCTGGAACGTTTCAAACGTTGTCGATATGTCGTCCATGTTCAGGGATGCGCTGGCCTTCAATCGGGATATCTCAGCTTGGGATATGTCGAGTATCACCGATATGGACAGGCTGTTTGATGGAGCAGAATCCTTCAATCAGGATATCGGCAGTTGGGACGTATCGAGTGTCGTAGATATGAGGTATGTGTTTAGTGATGCAGTCTCCTTCAATCAGGATATTGGCGGATGGGACGTTTCTTCCGTCGAAGACATGCACGATATGTTCAAGGATGCCGATTCATTCAATCAGGAGATTGGCGGTTGGGATGTATCAAACGTCGAGGATATGGAAGATATGTTTGGGAATAACGATGCTTTCAACCAGGATATCGGCGAATGGGATGTTTCTAATGTGCAAAATATGAAAGATATGTTTGAGAATGCGTCCGTTTTTAATCAATACATCGGCGATTGGGATGTATCGAGTGTCACCGATATGGAGGCGATGTTTAAGGAGAACCCGGTTTTCAATCAGGACATTGGCAGCTGGGATGTATCGAACGTGGTAAATATGGAAGCAGTGTTCGAAGATGCCACTTCCTTCAATCAGGACATCGGCGATTGGGATGTGTCGAATGCGGAAGAGATGTGGGATTTGTTCAGAGATGCAGCAGCCTTTAATCAAAATTTAGGAAATTGGACCTTTCACCCGGATGTAAATTTAACCCGAGCCCTCAAACTTTCAGGCATGGATTGCGACAACTATTCTGCCACCTTGATTGGCTGGCGCGAGAACAATCCCGATGTAACAGAAAGAGGCCTTGGTGCCGAAGGAATGGAGTACGGCACCATAGCAGCCGAAGCCAGAGATTCACTAATCATCGCACAGGGGTGGACCATTGAATTTGACACTCCGAGTAGCGAACCCTGCGATGGAGTATTGTCGGTAGATTCATTTGAAGACCAAATAAAAAGCGAAATCAAGGTTTACCCAAACCCAACCCGCGACAAGATAACGGTAAATGGAGCTTCATCTGAATTGGAGCAAATCAGCATAATTAACGCGCAAGGGCGAGATGTTACCCAAAAAACGAGAGTTCAATCGAATTCAGCCGACGAAAAAGTCATCGACATCTCTCGATTGGACGCAGGTGTTTACGTGTTGAAAACTGCTACGAGCGCTGCAAGAGTAGTGAAGCAATAGAAAATTATCGTGGTTTTCTTTTAAAATGGTGGAGGGGATTTTATATTTTTTTGAGCACATTCTTCCCACGCGGTGATTTGCGAATCAATTTAGCCAGAGCCAATCCAAAAAATCAACCTTCTTTCCAATTTTTGGGGTTGTTGACGATGTATCGGGAAATATTTTGGAATGCGCGGTCATCGCGAATGATGCGATCGTGGAAACGGGGTTGCCATGCGAAATCGGGGTTTATCAAACGGGCGTTTTTTGTAACGCCGATTTTGAAACCACGGATGATGGATGCCAAATTTTGGGATTGTGGTCCAAATTTGTTTTTTGATTTGGATTTTCGCACATCGTCAGAGACGCAAAATTTTGC
>JAIVHP010000387.1 GCA_020201045.1 Flavobacteriales bacterium | reverse complement strand
CGAAGCGATCTCACAACCGAAGGGCGTAAACCAAGACTGCCTGCCCGCCGTGGCGGGTTTACAAAAGAAGTGCAACGCCGATAATGGACTCTATAGACAGACACTAATTATCCCTTCATTACCAAAATAGGCAGAGATGCGTTGTTCACCAGGCGCTGGCTGGTAGATGAGTGAAACAGGCCTTTAAAAAAACCGTATTCATGGCGTATTACAACCACTAAATCGGGTCTTTCGGATGCGATGGCATCAGATAGCCCATCTTCAATTTCATCGTCGAAAAGGAAGGCAAACGAAGGATGCTTTTCTCCAAAAACCTGCCCCACCTGCTCCTGGAATTTTTGAATTTTAGCGTCGTCGCTTTCTTCTCCGTGCTTCCTAACGTGCATGAATTTTACCTTGGCATTGCAAGCATCGGCTAAGTCTGCTACAAACTTCAATGGTTTCATGTTCTCCAATACTTTCATATCGGTGGCGAAGAGCATTTTTTCGTACTTTCTAAAGGGAAGTTCGGCGGGTACGGCGATAAGCGGAACATCGATATTTCGCGCTGCGGCCGCTGTATTGCTACCCAGCCATTTTTCGGTTATTCCGCTGGCACCCTGCGTACCCATCACTACAAAGTCTATATTTTCGTCTTCGCACTCTCTGTTTATCACATCTACCACAGCACCGTGAAGGGCGTGGTAGGTGATGGTTACACCTTCGGCATTTTTAAGCCCTTTCACCCTTACGGCCAGGTTGGCCAGTTCTTCGTCCGCATTTTTTTTCAGGATATCTACAATGTCTACCATTACAGCCGATCCCGTTGAAGGCATGCTGTACGCATGGATCACACGAATGCTCGCATTTGTGATCTTAGCCATTTCAACGGCGTGAATGAGTGCATTAAAAGCCCCGTCTGAGAAGTCGGTGGGAACAATTATATTTTTCATGGAAATTCGGTTAGGGTCATTTCGGTGATAAAGATAAATATAAACTCAGGTTTAACTTTCCGAATCGGAGTTTTTTGAAAATAGATTTACCCATTTAAAACGCACGTTTCAAAAAAAAGGATTTTTAAGAAAGTAGCGTTTGATTTACGAGGATACCGGGACTCCGGCGCATGGATGATGTTATTTTTTAAGTTATTTACCCTGATACTTGGACTCCGACGCATGACGGAGGTTAGCAGAGCCCCGAAACAAGTTCGGGGTTTCGCGAAATGCTCAAAAAAGGACAACCAAAGCTCAAATTGATGAGTTCACAGAGGGTCGCGAGCGACCAGTGAGATACCCGCCAGAATTTCTCTCATTGATTTCTCACAGCGTGCTTGCACGGCTTAAGCCTTTTGCGCAATCCCGAACTTGTTTCGGGGTAAGCGAAGCAATCCCGAACTCGTTTCGGGGTAAGCGAAGCAATCCCGCACTTGTTTCGGGGCTGTGTTCTCGCCAAAACACGCCCTTCTTGTCCATTTTCTCACTGTTCTCTGCGATATTTTTTTTAATTATTTACACAGATACTGGGACTCCGCCGAAGGGCGGAGCGGACGCAGAACCGCGAAACGAGTTCGGGATTTCGCGAAATGCTCAAAGAGAAGATCGCTAGCTACCAGTGAAAGCAAACCTCAGAATTTCTCTTACAAGTTCTCTTCCTTGACAACCTATCAAAATCTTATTCGCGATTTAAACGGGAACCCTTTTTGAAAATAAAAAAGCCACCGGGACTGCCGGTGGCTTTTAAATATCGGGTTTGAAGTAATGTTAAGAGCGCTTGTCCATGGAAACGTAGTCTCTTTTTGTGGCTCCAACATATACTTGTCGCGGACGGCCAATAGGCTCGCCGTTTTCGAGCATCTCTTTCCACTGCGCGATCCATCCGGGAAGGCGGCCAATAGCGAAGAGCACCGTAAACATTTCTGTTGGGATGCCAATTGCGCGGTAAATGATGCCCGAGTAAAAATCAACATTCGGGTATAAACCGCGCGAAACGAAGTACTCGTCTTTCAGGGCTACTTCTTCCAGCTTTTTAGCTATTTCGAGCGCTTTATCGTTTACCCCCATCTTTTCGAGAATTTCGTCGCACGACTTTTTGATGATCGTCGCTCTGGGGTCAAAGTTTTTGTAAACGCGGTGGCCGAAGCCCATCAGTCTGAAGGAGTCGTTTTTGTCTTTTGCCTTGTCGATCCATTTCTGAAGATCGCCGCCGTCTTTCATGATCATTTCGAGCATCTCAATTACGGCCTGATTGGCACCACCGTGAAGCGGACCCCATAGCGCAGAAACTCCAGCCGAGATGGATGAGTAAAGATTGGCCTGCGAAGACCCTACGATTCTAACCGTGCTCGCCGAGCAATTTTGCTCGTGGTCGGCGTGGAGAATCAGTAGTTTGTTCAGCGCATCTACTACAATCGGGTCGAGCTCGTAATCTTCGCTCGGAACCGCAAACATCATGTACAAAAAGTTCTCTACATAGCTCAGGCTATTGTCGGGGTAAATGTAAGGATGTCCCTTACTCGATTTGTACGAAAGTGCCGCCAAAGTTGTGATCTTAGCGATAAGACGGTGGATGGTGAGTTCAATATCTTCAACCGATCGGTTGGGGTTTTGAGACTCGGGATAAAAGGTGCTGAGCGAAGAAATCATCGAAGACAAAATACCCATCGGGTGGGCATTTGACGGAAACGCTTCGTAGAAGCGTTTCATGTCTTCGTGAATCAGGGTGTGATTCGTGATATTGGATGTAAAGAAGTCCATCTGCTTCTCGTTGGGAAGCTCACCGTGGACGAGTAGGTAAGCCACTTCGAGAAAATCTGATTTCTCTGCAAGCTGTTCGATGGGGTACCCGCGGTACCTCAAAATTCCTTTTTCTCCGTTTAAGAATGTTACCGCCGACTTGGTAGACCCGGTATTTTTAAATCCCGGATCGAGGGTTATCAGCCCAGAACTGCTTCTGAGTTTTGAAATGTCTACTGCAATTTCGTTTTCAGTGCCAACTACGAGAGGCAGTTCGTGGGTCTCCCCGTTCACAATTAGTTTGGCGGTATCACTCATGCGTATATAATTTTATGTGGTCTTAAATTTTGTGCAAAGATAATAAACAAAATGGGGCAAATCGGAGATAAAGATCACGTCGAAAGTGCAGTGGATTTTGCAGGTAAATCGACGATCGGATTTAATTTGCGGAGGTGTACTCTTCCCAGGTTTGATCTTTGTATGCGTCTTCGGCAAAGTAGCTGAGGATGGGCATAATTTGCGGCGGACGTTGAAGTCCCTGAACGGGAGATAGGATTTTAAAATCCTCGTCCATGTAAACAATGGTTGGATATGCGATGCGACCTTTCACAGGTGCGATGGCTTTTGTGAGGTCGTGGGTACTGTTGCGCCCGGATTTATTGGGGTCGTACCCGTCGTTTTTGTAAACCGTGCCTTTAAAGCTCACTTCATCTGAGCCTTCGGCGTCGAATTTTATCGCGTAGTAATTTTGGTTGATATAATCTACCACATTCTTATCCTGAAAGGTGGTTTTATTCATGATTTTACACGGGCCACACCATTTGGTGTA
>JAIVHP010000152.1 GCA_020201045.1 Flavobacteriales bacterium | reverse complement strand
CTAGTCCACTTGCTTGCGGAATAGAAAACCCGAGCAGGTATTTTGTTCCGTTATTCGCAGCAGATGTCGAAATTTTATTGAAAGCGGCTTCTTTAAAGTCCTGAATCCGAATGATGTACTGGGTAAAAATATTGAAAGCACCTGCTGTAAATACCGCGAAGGGTAAAAACCACATCAAGCCGGGAAGATCTTCATTCTGAAGTAATTCTCCGACAAAGTCGCGGAAGCCAATAAAGATAAGGCCGGTAAATAGCGTTATGCCCAAGAGTATTTTAAAAGACAGCCTTACAACGGCCATAGCTTCTTCCTTACTTTTGGGAATGAGTATGGCCAAATCCAACCGAAGCGATCCCACAACAACGATCAGTCCCATTATCTTTACAAAAAGCTCAAAACCGGCAAAATCTTCGGGTTGGTAAATCCGCGAAATAAGCGGCGCCAGAATAAACGGCAGCACCATAGCCACGGCATTTCCCGAAAACATCACACCGACGTTTTTCGCAAAATCTGATTTGGTGAAATACTTTAAGAGCCGTGACATAAACTAATCTCCGCGGTAAACTTAGAGAATTGTTTGATGAGCATCGCTTTTATGGCATTTTTCTCTTCCATCAGGCGGCTCGGCCAAATCAATCTTTAAGTGAGTTCCAGTACCACGCTATCGCTTCCACTATGCCGTCTTCGAGTGAGTACTCGGGATCGAAATTGAGCAATTCGCGGGCCTTCGAAATATCTGCGAGCGAATCCTTTACGTCTCCGGCACGCGAAGGCCCAAAATTCAACTGAGCATCTGATATCGATGGATCGAATTGAAGCAGCGACCGTCGGATGAGCTCTATTAATTCAATAACACGGGTGCGTTCGCCAAAAGCCACATTGTATACCTGATTTACAGCCCTGGGGTTGGTAGTTACCGCCGCAAGGTGATTTATCTGGATCACATTCTTGATGTAGGTAAAATCGCGGGTTTGCAATCCATCGCCGTGAACGGTGGGTTCTTCGCCACTCATAAAGGATTTGATAAACCGCGGAATAGCCGCTGCATAAGCGCCGTCGGGCGTTTGCCGTTTCCCGAAAACATTGAAGTACCGCAAACCGATGAGTTCGATATCGAATAAATTTCCGTAAACGTGTGCGTAGAGCTCATTCACATATTTGGTAACCGCATAGGGAGAGAGTGGCATTCCAATTCGGTCTTCCACCTTTGGAAGTTCTTTGCTGTCGCCGTAAGTACTTGAACTCGCGGCATAAACCACCCGCTTAATTCCCGCTTCTTTGGCGGCGTGAATTACGTTAAGAAACCCATCTATATTCACCCCATTGGTGGTGATGGGGTCGTTTATGCTACGCGGAACACTGCCTAAAGCCGCCTGATGTAGAATAATATCTACCCCCTTCACCGCTTCTTTTACGTGTTCCATATTGCGAATATCTCCTTTGATAAACGCGAAATCTGCTTCCTTTTTAAGGTGGGCGATATTCTCTTCAAACCCGGTAGAAAGGTCGTCGAAACACCGCACCTTATTTCCCGCTTCAAAAAAAGAATCGCAGAGGTTAGAACCTATAAATCCCGCTCCACCGGTAATTAGGACTGTCTTGTTTTTTAACTTGGGGTAAGAATTCACTACTTGGCGTAATTTACTGTCTCTTCCGGCCTGTATGGCGTAAGACTTCGTAACTCCGGGATAGCTCAGCGCGAGGTTTTCGAGGTCTTGCAATCGCTTGATGTAAGACTCCACCACCTCTCTCCGCGCGCCGGGACGAGCGCCGGAAATAGCGTCGCAAACCTGAACAATGGGCGATAGCAGGTTGTCCATCTCAATTTCATCGTGGTGGGCACCGATAGCGTTGCACACATCGGGGCTTTCGCCGTACTTCTTGGCCAACTCCATTCCCAGGATGGCGTGTGGCGTTTCGGGCTCGTCTTCGGGAACCTTACCAATATCGTGGAGCAATCCGGCGCGCTTAGCCAACTTGGTATTTAAGCCGAGCTCGGCGGCCATGGTAGCGCTCAAATTCGCCACTTCGCGGCTGTGCTGTAGCAGGTTTTGCCCGTACGAAGAGCGGTACTTCATCCGGCCAACCATCCTTATCAGTTTGGGGTGTAAGCCGTGGATGCCCAAATCGATGCACGTGCGTTTTCCGGTTTCGATAATCTCTTCTTCCAATTGCTTGAATACCTTGTTTACCACTTCCTCGATTCGAGCAGGGTGAATCCGTCCATCCGATACCAGTTGGTGTATTGCCAATCGGGCAATTTCCCGTCTAATCGGGTCGAAGCAAGAAAGGATAATCGCTTCGGGGGTGTCGTCTACAATAATTTCAACTCCGGTAGATGCTTCCAGAGCGCGGATATTTCTTCCTTCTCGGCCAATAATTCTACCCTTAAGCTCGTCGCTTTCGATGTTGAATACGGAAACCGAGTTTTCGATGGCGTGCTCGGTTGCCACGCGCTGTATGCTCTGAATAACAATTTTCTTGGCCTCCGCTCCTGCCTGCAGTTTGGCTTCGTCCATAATCACCTTGATGTGATTCATGGCTTCCGTTTTAGCTTCGTCTTTCAGAGCCTTCATCAACTCTTTTCGCGCGTCGTCGGCCGATAGATTGGCGATTTTTTCGAGTTGGGTCACGTTTTCGGCGTGCGCCTTATCGAGGTCTTTTTTCTTTTTCTCTAAAACTTCGAGCTGACGGGTTAAATTTTCGCGTATCGCTTCTATTTCCCTGTTCTCCTTTTTGCCCTGTTCTAGTTGTTTGCTAAGCTGTGCTTCTCGGCTTTTAAGTCTGTCTTCAGTACTCTGTATCTTCCGGTTTCGGTTCTTAATTACCTTTTCGTGCTCTTCTTTGAGCTGCAAAAACTTTTCTTTTGCCTGAAGAACCTTGTCCTTCTTAATGGCTTCGCCTTCTTTCTCGGCTTCTTCAAGGATATTGTTCCGCCTTTTGGTGAGGAGCGAATTCAATGCCACCCAGGCAATTCCGCCACCGACCAAAATGCCGACTAATCCTATTAAAATTGATGTTATATCCATATCAAATAAATTTGTTAAGCGCAAAACGCGCATTATTTGACGCGGAATAGAGACAATGCGTTAAAGCATAGAATCGACTATTTTTTCCAGTTTATCCAAATCTTTCGATTGTACCGGATTCGATTTAGTCGTATCGACTTGTTGCAACTTCGTAGCCAGTTGCAGAGCGGTCATGGCAAGCAAATCTTGCTTGTCCTTCACGGCGTAGTTCTCCTGAAGGTTTTTTATATCTGTATCCACTTCCTGCGCTGCCTTTCTTACCATTTCCTCTTCTTCTGCATTTACAGAGATCGGGTAAATCCGGCCTGCTATTGTAACTTTTATCGATAGTTCGCTCATCGAAAATAATCTATCTATTCAGTAGTGCAATGCACTTGTCTATCTCCCGCACCAACTCGTTAACTCTAAATTTCATCTCGGCCTTATCGCCGGTATTGCTCACCAACGCCTTAGCCAACTTCAATCTATCGTACTCTTTTTGCAACGCATCCAATTTGCGACTGCCGGTGTGAAGTTCGGTTTCCAACGATTGAACGTCAGACCTTAGCTTTTTATTCTCATCCTGAAGCTCATCCAGCTTTTGGCTCACTTTAGAAAGCTTTTTAGCCAGGGCTTCAATTCTACCGGAAACATCACTCATTGGAGATGGTTACTAATCGTACAAGTTTACGCAAATGTACCTTCGCTCGAAAGAATTACAAAATAGAATATCCATCGCGCGTCAAATAATTTACACGTATTTTTGTTCAAATCTTCAAAAGCAGATATACAGCCTGCCATTGAGCCTTCTTAGTTTCGCGTAAAATCCCATCCACTTGAGAATCACAATCATCTTTTTACTTTTATTGATTTCTAACGCCAGCGCACAAGATGATTCGACTTATTTCGCTGCGCCACTTGATATCCCAATGATCTTGTCGGGAAATTTCGCGGAGTTGCGGAGTAACCACTTCCACACCGGTATCGATATTAAAACCCAGGGCGTTACGGGTAAAAATGTATTGGCTGCAGCCGATGGGGTGGTGAGCAGAATAGCTGTTTCGCCATACGGTTACGGAAGGGCACTTTACATCGATCATCCAAATGGGCAAACTACGGTTTACGGACATATAGAGCGCTTTACCGGAAAAATTGCAGATGCGGTGCGGGCGGAGCAGTACAGACTCGAATCTTTTAATGTAGACTTCAGCCCAGTGGAAGAAATACGCGTTTCCAGGGGCGATGTGGTCGCTAAAAGCGGAAACTCGGGGAGCAGTGGTGGGCCGCATTTGCACTTCGAAATTCGCGATACAGAAAGCGAGCACCCCCTTAATCCGTTAAAATTCGGATTCGATATCGAAGACAACCTGCCGCCGAGAATTCGGGGAATCAGGTTTCATCCGCTGAGCGATACCACGCTGATAAACGGCGTAAATAAAGCGAAAAGTTTTATCGTCGTCGGGGGTAGCGGCTCCTATTCCGTGCGCGCCGGACAGGATATTTCGGTTTATGGGGCTTTTGGCATTTCTGTGCACACCCTCGATTACCTCAACGGCGCTCCAAACAAATGCGGGGTTTACGACCTGGAACTCCATGTAAATGATGAGCTGATTTGCAAAACCGTATTCGACGAACTCGACTTTTCGACGGTGCGCCACATCAACTCGTACAAGGACTACGAAGTTTATAAAACAAACCGCTGGCATTATCACAAATCTTTTGTGGATCCCGGAAACCAATTGGAAATATACAGCGGTGAGATGGATGGCAACGGAGTAATACACATCGCCGAAAACAAAACGAATACGGGAACATACAGCCTGAAAGATGCCTACGGTAATAAATCGGAGTTGAAGTTTAATTTCACCTCGGTGAATAAACCAAATGGAAAGCTACCAACGGTAAGGCCCTACGATGCTTATTTTCACTTCGACCGCGACAACGACTTTGCCTATGCAGATGAGTTGGAAATTGCGATTCCAGCAGGTGCACTCTACCGCGATCTTCGGTTTAATTTCGGTCGCGAAATGCCCGGCGATGAGCACTACAGCGCCATTTTCACCATTCAAAACGAATACATTCCGCTCCAAAAACCTGCCGAGTTGAAGTTTAACATCTCCAATGTACCGGCAAATCTTCGCTCAAAACTGTTGGTCGTGCACTACAACCCACAAGATGCGCGCTCTTACATT
>JAIVHP010000151.1:3630-5834 GCA_020201045.1 Flavobacteriales bacterium | reverse complement strand
GCCTCTTCGTATTTTTTATCAGGCGGTAGATTCAATTCTCCGCTTTGGGCAAAAGCAACACAGGATATAAACAGAGAAAGGGTGAACGATGACAGTAGTTTTGTAGTCAGGGAAAAACCCAGCACTCTTCCAGTATAATTGGAAAAATTAAAGATGGAGCTCGTAAGAAGTTGTAAAGCCATACACCAAAAATAAATAATCAATAATGCAAGTAATACGTCTGTCTCTTGGGAAATGCAAACCCAATCAAGGCACCAAAGCCGGCTCCGCCCAATGTGAATCCCGCAACGCGCAATCCGGCGTCGTTGCGAAGACTCGAGTCGGGGTCGCTGGAAACCTGTAGAATTGAAAAGAGCGATGAAATAAGCATTATTCCGGCGCCAACCCCCGCTCCGAGACCCGCGTAACTGCCGTCGTTCACATCAATGTATTTGATTTTTTCGTAGCGATAAGACTCAAAACTCCCGTTGCTTCGGTAAATTAGGCTGTCGGCGTACAATTGTATGTCGTACACTTCCTTTTCGGGTTTATTATCAAAACCCAAAATGGCCTTTTCGTGTACTCTTTTTTTGGGGAGATTGAATTTTTGATCTTGAGCGAACGCCACAGAATACATCATTAGGATGAAAATGACAAGGAGCCCTGGTTTTTTCACGGCGAAATTTGTTTGGCTAATGGAATGGTCAATAAATTATGCATCATCTTGTACTTGTCTATCCTGCAAGACGGTTATAGCAAATTGCCACATTGGAAAGATCGAACTTTTTGGCGAAATCCGCAACGTTCTGACGCAGCTCATAATTGGATTCAAATTCGTTGCGCAAGTTTTTCATTTTTCCATATTGCTGAAAGCTCAAATCTCCTTCTCCAAAGAGCACCAATGGAAAATTTTTGTTTTCAGACGTAGCGGCCTTTTCTATTCTGTACGCATCAACCTGGTAAGACTCCAGTTCGTTTGCCGTTCTAACTACCACCGGAAGTTTTTGCTTCAGCGTTTCTACGAAATCAGCTTTGATGGCTTCTATTCGCTCTTCTTCTGCCTTTATGAGGTCGTTGGCAATTTTATTGGTTTTCCCATTAAAAGCCGCCGCATCAATGAGCGGTAGGGTGGGTTGATATACGGGGCCAATCATCACCGCTACCAGGTTGAGTGTGTCGAGTGGAATCGGTTGTCCGGTTTTCGTGCTGGCTGTAAATTTTGGGCCTATACAGGAGCCCAATAAAAGTACAAGTACAAAAAATGATAAATGTCTCAGGCTGAAAAATTTTCAACGAATATAATTTTTATTCCGTTACAGGTTTGCATTCTCGAGCAACCCCGGCTTTCTTATCCGTAATAGACATTAAAATTAGCTTGCAAATATAATTAGCTTTACGTAATTTTGGTTTGTTGAAATTTTACGGTACGATATGAAGAATTATAAGAAGTTGACGGTGTGGAACCATGCCATGGATTTGGTTCAAGATGTTTATTTATGGAGCAAGCAGTTGCCGTCGGATGAACGCTATGGGCTTACATCTCAGATTCGCCGGGCGTCGGTTTCTGTCCCGGCTAATATTGCTGAAGGGAATGCGACCACTACTGATAAAGCATTGAATCGTTATCTGGGAATTGCTCTGGGATCGGCATTTGAGTTGGAAACGCATCTGTTGATTGTAAGCAAAGTTTATCCTGAAATTGCTAATACGGGAAAAATAGTTGAGAAGATTGATAGGCTGCAAATGATGATATTGGCTTTTATGAGAAAGTTGGGTACGTAGAAGTGGTTTTGGGCTGCTGGCTGTAGGCTTTGCAGGTGGAATTATTTTTTAGGTACTCGCTGCCGATTTTTGGCTTTGGCTGCCGGCTACCCGCTGCCAGCTACCGGCTAATCCGGGTTTTTATTTCAAATTTCGATGATTGATAAATAGTGTTTTTGATTCTGGTACAGTAGATATTTTTCCCACTAAAATCACTAATGTCCATTGAAAACAGCCGGCGGCCTAACACGCCCTACCCGTCAAGCCTAACACGCCCTACACTCACCTACATACCCCTAAACACAAAGCCCCAAAAATGAGAAACTCTCCACAAACCAATAACCCGCTGGTAGCCGAAAGCCGGCAGCTGGCAGCCTAACACGCCCTACCCGTCAAGCCTTACACGCCCTACACTCACCTACACACCCCTAAACACAAAGCCCCAAAAATGAGAAAGCCTCCAC
>JAIVHP010000151.1:0-3562 GCA_020201045.1 Flavobacteriales bacterium | reverse complement strand
ACACTCACCTACATACCCCTAAACACAAAGCCCCAAAAATGAGAAAGCCTCCACAAACCAATAACCCGCCGGTAGCCGAAAGCCGGTAGCTGGCAGCCTAACACGCCCTACCCGTCAAGCCTAACACGCCCTACCCGTCAAGCCTAACACGCCTACCCGTCAAGCCTAACACGCCCTACAAGATGCTCCCCACCCATTCATATTATTCATTCAAGTACGGAACCCTCTCCCCTGAAGAAGTTCTCGATGTGGCCGTGGCCAATGATTACGAAGTGGCGGTACTCTCAGACATCAACTCTACTGCGGGCGCCATAAACTTTGTGCGGCTGGCTCAGAAAAAGGGCGTCAAGCCCGTGCTCGGCATCGATTTTCGCAATGGGGCAACTCCCCGCTTTCTGGCGCTTGCCAAAAACAACAAAGGGTTTCAGGAAATAAACACCTTCCTTTCGCACCACCTGCACAACGACGAAGAAATTCCCGATAAGGCACCGCCGTTCAAGCACGTTTTTGTCGTTTATCCGTTTCGCTTGTTTGTAAACGGAGATGGAAAGCCCCTTCGCCGACTGGCTACCAACGAATTTGTAGGCGTTCACCCCGACGACCTGATTCGGCTTTCGCGGTCGGAACTCGCCGGCAATCGCGACAAGCTTGTAATGTACCGCCCTTTTAGTTTTTCATCCAAACGGCATTTTAACGCGCACAGACTCCTGCGGGCTATCGACAACAACTGCTTATTGTCTAAACTTCCCCGAAGCGAAGAGGGGAGCCCTGCCGATACGTGGCTGCACCGCAACGAACTTATGGCGCTCTACAACGACTACCCGTGGATTATTGCCAATACTACGCGTATGCTGCAGAGCTGCCGAATAAACTTTGAATTCGGCGATGCCTATCCCCACAAAAACCTGCGAACCTACACCGGCTCCGTTGCCGGCGATAGTGAGTTGATTCGCAAACTCTGCCGCGAGAATATTGCCTACCGGTATCCCAATCTCAACTCCGAAATTGAAAACCGACTGGAAAAGGAATTGGAGATCATTGAGCAAAAAGAGTTCGTGTCTTATTTTTTGATCAACTGGGATATTACCAGCTACGCGCGCCGAAAAGGGTACTTCTACGTCGGCCGGGGCAGCGGGGCAAACAGCATGGTGGCCTACATTCTTCGCATTACCGACGTAGACCCCATTGAGCTCGATCTGTATTTTGAGCGCTTTATAAACCTGTATCGGAAAAATCCACCCGATTTCGATTTGGATTTTTCCTGGCGCGATCGCCCCGACGTTACCCGATACATTTTTGAGCGCTTTCCCAACTCGGCCATTCTGGCTACCTACAATACCTTTCAGTACCGCGCTGTAGTGCGCGAGCTGGGAAAGGTATTCGGACTTCCAAAAGAGGAAGTAGACTTGCTGAGCAGTGCTAAATTTAACGTAGACCGGCTAGACGAGTTGAGCAGGTTGGTATTGCGTTACAGCCAGCTCATTCACGGATTTCCAAGTCACTTAAGCCTACACGCCGGCGGCATCCTTATTTCCGAAGCGCCCATCCACACGTACTCGCCCACCTGGATGCCGCCGAAGGGCTTTCCCACCGTTCAGTTTGATATGGTCGTGGCCGAAGACATCGGGCTTTACAAATTCGATATTTTGGGGCAGCGCGGCCTGGGCAAAATCAAAGATGCCGTGGAAATAATACGGGAAAATAACCCCGATCGCGAGTCCTTCGATATTCACGACATTAAGCGGTTTAAGCAGGATGAGCGCATCCGGGGTTTACTGCGCGAAGGCGACGCCATTGGCTGTTTTTACGTGGAAAGTCCCGCCATGCGTATGCTGATGAAAAAGCTTCGCGTAGACAATTACCTGGGGCTGGTTGCCGCGAGCTCCGTTATTAGGCCGGGCGTGGCGCGGTCTGGAATGATGCGCGAGTTTATCCTCCGGTATCGGTTTCCCGAAAAGCGCAAAGAAGCCCACCCCACCATGCTCGAGATTATGCCCCAAACCTACGGGGTAATGGTGTATCAGGAAGATGTAATTAAGGTGGCGCACTACTTCGCCGGCCTGTCGCTGGGCGAAGCCGACGTGTTGCGCCGCGGGATGAGCGGAAAGTTTCGCTCCCGCGATGAGTTTGCCAAGGCCCGCGACAAGTTTTTTAGCAACTGCGCCAAAAAGGGTTACCCCGATGCCCTTACGGCCGAGATATGGCGGCAGGTTGAGAGTTTTGCCGGTTACGCTTTCGCAAAGGGGCACTCGGCCAGTTATGCGGTAGAGAGCTATCAAAGCCTTTTTCTCAAAGCCTACTATCCGCTGGAGTATATGGTGGCTACCATAAACAATGGCGGCGGCTTTTACAGCCGCGAATTTTACGTGCACGAAGCCCGTATGAAAGGTGGGGAGATACTCGCGCCTTGCGTGAATACCAGTCGTGGCGAAACGGTAATTCGCGGCGATAAAATCTACCTGGGGCTGCGTATGCTTCACGCACTAGAAGACGAAACCATTCACCGAATTGCGCGTGCCCGCGAGCGCGGCGGTGCTTTTGAAGGGCTCGATGATTTTCTCGATCGCGTACCCATAGGCGTGGAGCAAATCGATATTCTGATTCGAATAGACGCCTTCCGGTTTACCGGTGTAAACAAACGCAAGCTGCTCTGGGAAGCTCGCTTTAAGCTCGAGCCGACCAAAAAAGATGTGGAGCAGCAAAACCTGTTTCGCGAGCCCAGAAAAAATTACGCACTGCCTTCCCTCGAAAGCAGCGATCGCGAAGACGCTTTCGATCAAATTGAACTCCTGGGTTTCCCGCTCGAAAATCCATTTTCGCTTTTGGCAGAGCGGCCCCAAAGCACCTTGTTGGCATCAGACCTGGCCAAATATATCGGTAAGAAGGTGTGTATATATGGCTACCTGGTTACCCGAAAAGACACGAGTACTGCCAGGGGCGAACGCATGGCCTTCGGCAATTTTGTCGATTTCCGCGGAGCGTTTATAGATACCGTTCACTTTCCACAAGTCGTTCGCGATTTTCCCTTCCGGGGAAGGGGTGTGTACAAAATTACCGGAACCGTATCCGAAGAATTCGACTGCCTGAGTGTAGAAGTGTCTGTCATGGAAAAGGTGCCGCTTATTCCCGATCCGCGCTACGCGGATACGCCGGCGAAAAAACAAGCATAAATGCATTGTCTGGTGAAGGCAAATTGTACAAACTCATTGACACTGTTTTTCCGTAACTTAGCCATTCGCCAAAAGCCAACCATGAATTCTCCTACTGGAAAATTGCTCCTGTACACTGCCTTGATTGTTTTGGCGCTGTATTTTTTTGTCTCGGGGATTTCCGCGGCAGCTTCTGTATTAAAACCCATTACCATTGCTGCACTCCTCGCCATGGTGCTTCTTCCGCTTTCGCGAAAGCTTGAGAAATGGGGTGTCGGCAGGGCAGTTGCATCACTTCTTTCAGTTCTCGTTTCTATCGTAGCCGTAGTTGTGTTTTTTGGGGTGTTTGCCATTCAGGTGCACAATGTGAGCGAAGACTGGCCCGAGATTAGAAAAAACCTGGAGCCCAGAAT
>JAIVHP010000150.1 GCA_020201045.1 Flavobacteriales bacterium | reverse complement strand
GGTATGAGATCACCACCAGCTTCCCTCCCGGCTTCAGGCATTCTCCTGTTTGAATGAGCAGGTCTTTAAGCGCTTCCATCTCCTGATTCACCTCTATGCGTATGGCCTGAAAAACCCTGGCCATAAACTGATTCCACTTGGGCCTGGGTGCGAGTGTGCGTATGGCATCCATGAGTTGTTCGGTGGTTTGAATCTTCTCTACCGCTCTGGCGCCAGCAATTTTCCCCGCAATAGTTCGCGCATTTCGCAGTTCGCCGTACTCCCAAAAAACCTTTGCAAGATCTTCTTCGGGGTAATCGTTCACCACGGTTACCGCGTCTACCTCCGCCGTTTTAGACATGCGCATATCGAGCTTTGCATCACCGCGGATTGAAAAACCGCGATCTGCCGCATTAAACTGATGCGACGAAACCCCGAGATCGGCCAGCAACCCGTCGATTTTTGAAATCCCCAGAAACCTCAAGTTATTTTTCAGGTATCTGAAGTTGTTTTGGATTAAGCGAAAACGCTTGTCGTCGGGCGCATTCTTCGCCGCGTCCTGATCCTGATCAAATCCGATTAGACTGCCGCTACTACTCAACCTGGAAAGAACTTCGCGACTATGCCCCCCGCCGCCAAAGGTCGCATCTACATAGATGCCGTTTTTATCCGCAATTAACCCTTCAACACTAGGGTGAAGCAACACCGGATTGTGGTACTCATCCCTGTTCATTGTCGTTTTTAATATCGCCCATCACATCTTCAGAAAGCCGGGCCATATCCACATCTTCATTGAGCATAGCCTCGTAATTGGCCTTGCTCCAGATTTCAATTCTATCGCCATTACCGGCAACTTTCACCTCTTTTTTCAAGTCGGCAAATTCGCTGAGCGCCGATGGAATTAACATTCTGCCGGCAGCATCGAGCTCTACACTCGTAGCACCATTGTTAAACTTTCTGATAAACCGCACATTTTTCGCTACAAAGCGATTGAGCTTCCCAATTTCAGATGAAACTGCGCGCCACTCCTGCATGGGATAAAGCACAAGGCAGCGATCGAACATGTCGCGATTGATCACAAAACCGTCATGCACCACTTCCTGCAACTGCTTTTTAAGCCCGGCAGGCAGCATCATTCGACCTTTCGTGTCGAGCTTGCAATCGTATTCACCCAGAAGGTTTAGCATAGTGGCGCAATTATCTTGTGCTAAAGTAGAAAATCTCTACCACTTTTTCCCACTATCACCCATTATTTACCACTTTGTTGAAAAGTTTTAGACCAATGGCCCCAAAAGCCCCACCGAATGGCGGGTGCGGAAATGAAATCGAAAACAAGATGAGGGCTTTTTGATCGGGCTACCCTTTCGGGTGAATTTCTTTTCCACACTTACCTGTTTGCGCTACAAACCATGGCATTTAAGTGGGTGATAAGACAAAACTCCTATATTTGGAAATCACGAGCGCAGTTTATGGACATAGAATTAAAAGAAGAAGGCCAGTTTAAATTTATCGACGAAGGCGAAGGACAAACGATATTGGTTCTTCACGGTTTATTTGGCGCACTGAGTAATTTTGAAGGAGTAATCAACCACTTCAGCCCAAATTACCGCGTGGTGGTGCCGATGATGCCCCTTTACGATTTGCCCCTGATCAAAACCGGTGTAAAAAGCCTTTCAAAATTTATTTTGGAGTTTATCGAATTCAAAAAATTGAGCAACATCATTTTACTGGGAAACTCCCTGGGTGGGCACGTGGCACTGGTAACTGCAAAGGCCCGTCCCGACTTGTTTTCGTCGATGGTTCTAACCGGAAGTTCCGGCCTTTATGAAAATGCCTTTGGAGGATCTTTTCCGCGCCGCGAAGACAAGGAATACATTCGTAAAAAGATTGCCGTCACTTTTTACGATCCGGATATGGTAACCGACGAATTGGTAGATGTGACCTACAACCTGGTGCAAGACCGGACCAAATTGATAAAAGTTTTGGCACTGGCAAAATCGGCGATCCGCCACAATATGCGGAGCGATTTGGGCAATTACAAAATGCCCGTTTGCCTTATTTGGGGAAAAAACGACACCATTACCCCACCGGAAGTTGCCGAAGAGTTTCACGAGAAGCTCCCCGATTCTGATCTCTACTGGATAGATAAGTGTGGCCACGCACCTATGATGGAACACCCTGAAGAATTCAATAAAATACTCTCGAGCTGGTTTGACAAAAGGTCTTAGATTCGCGTCATGGCCAATACCGACCATTTGATTTCATCGTTTTTAAAAAGCAGCGCGAAGTTGACGCAATGCCCCAATCCGGATACTCCAGAGTACGCCTTTGTAGGTCGAAGTAACGTGGGTAAATCGTCGTTAATCAATATGATTCTGGGGCGCAAAGACCTGGCAAAAACATCCGGGCGACCGGGGAAAACCCAACTTATCAATCATTTTTCCATCGAATATCCCGGCGACCGGGGCAAACCATCCTGGTATTTGGTAGACCTGCCCGGATACGGCTACGCCAAAGTATCCAAGTCTGTGCGCGACGAGTTTAAATTGCTGATAAACCCCTATTTGCAAACCCGCGAAAACCTATTGTGCACTTTTGTGCTCATCGACGTACGCCACAACCCACAGGGCAACGATTTGGGTTTTATGGAATGGCTTGGAGAAAAAGGGATTCCCTTTGCCATGGTTTTCACCAAGGCCGACAAGGAAAAGCCCGCCGCGTTGAAGAAAAATATCGAATTGTATATCGAAGAAATGCTCACCACCTGGGAAGCAGTCCCGCCTTATTTTGTAACATCGGCCACCAAGGGAACGGGGCGAGACGAAATTCTGGCGTTTATAAAAGAAACCAACGAGCTCTTCGCAGAGATTTAGCGGATTGAGAAATTCAGCCAGACCCGTCGGCGAATTTTGTTCAGCGGGTGTGGGAAGTGCCCCATTATTTGAACCCTGAATTTTGAAGAATAATCGAACTCAGTTACCCTATGAGCGCTGCTGCTATTATCTATTTTGATAACGGGAGGATTTTTTTACCATATGTGGAAACAAAAAACGGGAATGGTAAAATCAAACCTTATAAAACAATGGTGCTTTAGAGCCCAAAACTCAGTTTAGGTATGCATACCGTTAGATTATCTATTGGTGACATAGATCCCTTATGATAGAATATCTTTTTTTAAGTATGCTGATTTTACATTCCCGTTTCTAAAACAAATATGTAATGGCAACAAAGTTAGTAAATCCTAATGCAGCAGGAATAGATGTGTCATCTATTGAGCACGTCGTAGCAGTTCCTGAAGACAGAACCCAAGACGCTGTACGCACTTTTAAAGGCTTCACCAGAGACTTGCATCAATTGGCAAAGTGGTTGGTATCGTGTCAAATAAAAACCATTGCTATGGAATCAACAGGGGTGTATTGGTTCGATTTATACACCATACTGCTTGATTATGGTTTTGAAGTTTATCTGGTCAATGCGCACCACGTAAAAAACGTATCGGGTAGAAAAAGTGATGTGAGTGATGCGCGCTGGTTGCAGCAACTTCACACCTTTGGTTTATTGCGTGCGAGCTTTCAGCCCGATAA
>JAIVHP010000149.1 GCA_020201045.1 Flavobacteriales bacterium | reverse complement strand
AATTTTGGTAGCGCCCTGTTTCTCCTCGATCGCTATTCCGAAGCCATTGAGCACTATAAAAAAGGACTCGTTCTCACTGAAAAAGTGGGAGACATCAGCCTGACCATTCTCCTACACAACTTTATTTCGGAGTGCTATTTGGAAATGGGCATGTATCCAGAAGCGTATCGCGAAGCACTTATTTCAGATTCGCTCTCGGCAGAAATCTCTAAAAGCTTTACCCGTAGCAAGGCGCTTTTGGCTCTTGCCGAATCGGCTTACAAAGTTGGTGAGCACGGCAAAATGTACAGCGCCTTTAAAGAGTATATCGTTTTGACCGACAGCCTTTTTGGCGATGAAAAACAAAAGGAGATTGCCGCGCTGGAGCAGGTGTATCAGTTCGAAAAAAATCAAAAGGAAATCGCCTTTCGCAAACAGGAGAACGAGTTGCTCTCACAAGCCAATACCGCTTCGGCCAACCGAAACTACGCCCTCCTGGCCGCGCTTTTGCTCTTTGTGGGATTGTCTTACACCCTGTTTCGCAAACAGCGCTATAAAATCCAGAGCCAGCAGGCCGCCATCCGCATTAGTCAGCTCGAAAAAGAAAAGCTCAACCAGGATATCGATCACAAGGCCCGCGAACTCACTTCCAAGGCTTTGCACATCGCGCAGAAAAACGAGATGATTGAATCGCTCCGAGAGCAGCTCACAGCCCTGAGCAAAAACCCCAATGAAAAGGAAGTAAAAAACATGGTAAACCAGCTCAAACTAAACGAGCAACAAGAGGGCATCTGGACTTCCTTCACTGAGCAATTCACTTCTCTTAACCCAAAATTCCACAGGGAATTCACCCATAACTTCCCCGATCTTTCGAAGGGTGAGTTTCGCCTCGCTGCCCTGCTGCGGATGGGAATGGGCTCGAAAGACATCGCCAGCCTGCTCAACATCAGCGAAACCGGATTGAAGAAATCGCGGTACCGCCTGCGCAAAAAAATGGAGCTGCAAACCGAAGAAAGCCTGGAAGTGGAGATTATGAAGTATTAAACTATTATATAACACAATCGCTAACATCTAGATGTTGTGCCAGCGCTATTCTTTTTTAAAATGATTTACGCAGAGAAAAGTGAGAAAATGGACAACCAAAGCTCAAATTGATGAGTGCACAGAGAGGATCGCGAGCGATCAGTGAGATACCCGACAACATTTCTCTTTACAAGTTCTCACAGCGTGCTTGCGCGCCTCAGTGTTCTCGCTAAAACACGCCCTTCTTGTCCATTTTCTCACTGCACTCAGCGCTATTTTTTTGAGTACGGCTACCAAATAACTAAATCTCTTTATTTCTGATAATCAGTTAAATATTAGTCATCAAAATAGATAATAGGAGCAGCGATCATTGAAGAACCGAGTCTGAATATAGCGGAGTTAAGTATATTTGATGACTAACATCCCAACCTAAGCACCATGGTCAATTCAGATCCATCTTTCAAAATAGAAGACTACGCGCAAAAACATCCCAAATGGAGCGCAGAGATAAAATTGCTTCATAAAATCATCTCTGCAACCGGACTCACCGCAGCGATAAAATGGGGAGTGCCAGTGTACTCGGTAGATGGGAAAAACGTAGTGGGCATTGCGGCATTCAAAAACCACATGGCGCTATGGTTTTACAATGGCGTATTTCTTAAGGATAAAGCCGGGGTTTTAATCAATGCGCAGAAAGATAAAACCCGCGGTTTGCGGCAATGGCGATTCGACGAGACGACAGAAATTGACGAAAAACGCGTTCGCGAGTACGTAAAAGAAGCACGCCAAAACCAATTGGATGGGAAAGAAATAGAGTCGAAAAAGAAAAAAGTAGAAATCCCGGAAATCCTGTCAAAGGCCCTGGATGGCGATGCGGAATTGCGCGATGCTTTCAAAGAACTCACGCCGGGAAAGCGAAACGAATACGCCGAACACATCGGTTCGGCAAAGCGCAAAGCCACGCAGGTAAGTCGGTTGGAAAAATCTAAAAAGCTGATTGTACAAGGGGTAGGTTTAAACGACAAATACAAGTGAATTTATAGGTGAGACGCGCGCATACTTCCCATTCACAGCAATGGGACTTCAAACAAATCGCAATGGGTTTTGAGAATCCATTGAAATCGCCGATTGAAATTTAGTTTCGAAATCCTACTTTTGACACATGGCAACATACGATTCCAGGTGGTCTGCATTAAAACACTACCGCGACCGAACCCTCAAGCGGCTCTTTAACACATCGTCCTTTCTTGGAAACGTTCTCATAGCGCTGCTCATAACGTATTTTCTCCGTTTCGACGATGCCACCCCGGAGATGACTTACGTGTTGTTTCTGCTCGTGTTGTCTGTGGGACTCTGGCTTACCGAAGCCATCCCACCCTTTGCCGTTGGAATATTCGTTATTGCCTACCTGGTGCTCACGCTGGGCTCCGACTACTTTCTACCCGAGCCTATGCCCGTAGACCGCTATGTAAGCACCTGGACGAGCAACGTAATCTGGCTCCTGCTCGGTGGTTTTTTCCTGGCCGATGCCATGAAACACGTCAAACTAGATCGCACGCTGTTCCGATTTACCGTAAAGCGCTTTGGAACCCAACCCAAGCGATTCCTTTTCGGGTTGATGATGATGACGGCCCTGGCCAGCATGGTAATGTCTAATACAGCCACTACCGCAATGATGATTACCAGCATTTTGCCGCTGGTAAATAAACTCGGGAAATCGTCGAAAGTAACCAAGGCCCTGCTGATTGGCGTTCCGGCGGCGGCTTCTGTTGGCGGACTGGGAACCATTATCGGTAGCACACCGAATGCCATTGCCGTGGGAGCCCTTGATGCGGTGGGTGTCCAAATCACCTTTCTCACCTGGATGGTTTTCGGTATTCCACTGGCGCTGATTCTGGTGTGGGCCTTTTGGAAATACATCGGCAAAAGCCTAAAAGACATGGCTCCACTTGATCTATCATTTCTCGATGATGAACCCGAGTTCATTGTAGCGCGTTCCGAAAAGCGCATCGTGCTCTTTACGCTGGCACTTACGGTGTTGCTCTGGAGTACCGAGTCGGTTCACGGCATACCGCTGGCTGGAACTTCGGCGGTTCCCATTGTGATTCTCTCGCTTACGCGCATAATTTCTTCAGAAGAAGTGCGCGCCCTACCCTGGGACACACTTATGCTTGTTGCCGGCGGATTGGCCCTGGGAAGAGCCCTTGTAGACGTTGGACTGGCCGATGCATTTATCGATGGGTTGAAATCGATGAATCTATCCCTTTGGCTGCTCGCCGCTATCTTCGGCTACCTCACGCTGATTATGAGCAATATCATGTCAAACACCGCTGCCGCTTCCATACTCATCCCCATTTCACTGGGTTTGGAAGGAATTTACCAGATAGCCGTGCCTTTGATTATCGCTTTCGCAGCTTCCTGCGCGCTTTTTCTTCCCATCTCCACTCCGCCCAACGCCATTGCTTACAGCACCAAACTTCTGGAACAAAAAGACTTTAGAACCAGCGGAATATTCTTCCGCCATTGCTTACAGCACCAAACTTCTGGAACAAAAAGACTTTAGAACCAGCGGAATATTCTTCGCCGTGGTAGCACCGTTTTTTATTTTCCCGCTTAGTTTTTTGGCGAGTTACCTTATCGGCATCGGGTTTGGCATTTAACTACTCCACCCCTGCTACCTGCTGCGCACTGCGCTGCGCAGGATTTGCAACTAACCCCGGACTTGCTCCGGGGGTTCTCACCGAAGGTAAATCCTGCGAAGCACCACTTTACGGAAATTGTTGGAATTGGCTATAAATTTTAATGCTTCATTATCTCAATAGTAAGCTCAAATAGTTCTGTCAGATTATCCTGGATTACCCTTCTGTGGTGATTGATCCGAATCCCATACTTTCATACTTTTGTTCTTCATCGAGTTCGATCATCATATAACCCAGACAAAACTTCTGAAAGTTTTCAAAACAATGCTCGTAATAGTAATAATATAATCTGCGGTCAGATTCGACACTAGGAGTGCCAAATATCTCTTTAAGAGTTTTCTTTTCCATTCCTACAATGCATTCTTTTAGTTGGAACTTAGTGGATGTAAACTCAATCATTCCTCTGCCTTCCCGATACAGCTTGGTTTCTGAGTTGTACGACCATTTGTCGGCAATAAAATTTTTGACATCCTGCTTGCACTTTTCTTGAGAGCTAATCGATTTGGTTGTTTGGCAGGAATAAACCAAAAGCATTGCCACTATTAATACTGGTTCGTATATCCCAATCTCATAACGAGTCATGGAGAATATTGTGAAATGTATCCTTTGCATTGGATTTTAGCCCATTACAGGAAAGCCAAATGACTTGACCTTGCCGGAGTCATTGAGTTGAATATACATGCAATAGATACAATTATTGATTGAATCAAAGCGTGCAAAATCTTCTTCGAAATAAAAGTAAAACATTCTGTTGAAATCTCTATCTTCTCTGCTGGGCTTGCCGAATACTTCGATCAAATCTTCCTTATTCATTTGCTGAATGCATTC
>JAIVHP010000386.1 GCA_020201045.1 Flavobacteriales bacterium | reverse complement strand
TTTGCTGATGGTAGAGACTGATAAGTGGTGGAAGGATAAAAGTCTGGATGGATTCGGCGAGAAATACCCGCATCAAATTCTCGAAAATAGGGAGAATACTTACGGAATGCTGCTGTTTTCAAAATTTCCGCTTCACGAGGTGAAAGTGCGCCACTTGATAAAAGATGAAGTGCCTTCCATGTCGATGGAAGTAGAATTGGCTGACGGAAGGCGCATGAAGCTCTACTGCATTCATCCCGAGCCACCGATTCCCAGTGAAAATCCGCGTTCTACGGACCGCGATGCCGAGATTTTGCTCGTGGGCAAAGAAGCGAAGAACGAAGAAATTCCCGTTATCGTAGCCGGCGATCTAAACGATGTGGCCTGGAGCTACACGTCTATTTTATTTCAAAAAATCAGCGGTTTGCTCGACCCGCGTCGGGGGCGCGGGTTTTTTAGTTCATTTCACGCCAAGTACCCGCTTTTGCGCTGGCCCCTCGATCACATCTTTTGCTCCGGCCATTTCAAGGTTCACAAAATGAAGCGGCTGCCAGGAATCGGCTCCGACCACTTTCCCATTTACATCGAGTTACAAATAAGCCGGGTAGAAGATGATAGTGAAGAGCTCGACGTAGATCGGGAGGATAAAGAAACAGCGAATGAGAAGATTTTTGCTGCGCTTTAAATAGTGGTTGTTTATACATTCAAGCATCTGCTTTATAGAGTAACATCTCTGCCGACGGTGAGCTGGTACTGATGCGCTGCCTTTTAAAATTCACAAAGTTTTTTACTGTCTAACTTTTATTACATAGAAATACCCCTGAACAAATCCGTGGTTGTTTCACTTACCCCGGGTTCCAACCTGGGGATTATTGAACCTTCTGGTTTGCCGCCGAAGCAAGTGGTAAGCATTAATTCGAAGAGGATTTCGGCGTAATGAAAAACAGGAGATTCTGAATTCTTGGTTTAGAAACAGAAATGATTTTTTTCAAGAATGCCTCCGGCGGATTTTTTAATATCTTTTTGCCTTGACGCAAAAAGAAAGAAAAAAGTCAAGGGGCAAAAAATGCTTCGACCCGCTCTTTAGGTTTTCTAAAACACTATCGAAGTAGTTGGTCTATTCGACCAAAAGGACAAGCCCCTTCGATGTGTTTTTGCGAAAACCTAAATTACTCCCTTCGCTCTGGCAGGCGCACTAGCTGGTCGTGAGATCACCCGGAACAAGTCCGGGCTTAGTTCACAACCACCGCCGGCCCGCCTTTTGCCCCGGGCCTGCGCACTTTTAGGTTACGTAAAAAAATTAAACCGATTTTTAATTGATAAGGTTGTATGGGGAATCTGAGTGGACTATTTCTGTTAATAAAAATCTGCTGGCGGTGTTTGGAGTGTTTCCGAAAATCATCATGAAAATAAATTGATTCATTACTAATATACTAATAAGGAAAATAACAGTTGTGAACATAGATTCTAGGGGCAGCGTTCATAGGGTAACTGAGCTATACCTTTTTTGATTTAAACGTTACACACTAATGGCACGCGTTACTGCCATTCATTGGGGGAAATTAAGGAGCAGTCCACTGATGCACGAACTGAAAGTGAGCAATCGGACTTTATGCACAGACACTAATTAGAGTCTGTCCATACACTCGAGTGGCTGAACTAGAGCGTTCATTAGCAAGGCGCGCGAAGATTTAAAAATCAAGGATTTGACCCTTGTCAATGACTGTTTTTAAATCAAGTGCAACGCCGATAATGGACTCTATAGACAGCCACTAATTAACGATTTTTCGAACTTTCAGACGTCTTTTTATCCCATACTCCCGGCGGGAAGCCCTAACTTTGCGATTCATGATTATGATGAAACCGGGCATCCCGCATATTTTTACAAGAGCCATTATTTATTTAGTGGTGATTTTTCTTAGCGTTCCCTGCTCGGCGAAAAGGGACATCAAGCGCGATCTTGATATTCCGGTTGGAACTTCAAAGGCTGAGAAACCCAATAAGTCTATCGCCTGTTTGAGTTTTCAGACGGTCGCCCAACAGGTTTCTACCATAGAGTACGATCGGCTAACCCCAGTTCCCGCTTTTGAGCAGGTAGATCTTTATACCCCGCTTTTTGCAGATTCTCTCCAGATAATTTACGCATCTCCAGGCGACTTTCGCTCTGGAGTTCCCCTCTACATCATAAACGAACAGTACCTGATTTGATCATTTAATTGAGTGTTCGCTTCTCCAATTCGCGCCGAATTGGAGCATTTTTTTCTCAATTAATTTTCAATAACAATGAATCATCAAATATATTCTCATGCCGGGATGTTTACCACGGCATTGCGCTGGGTAGCCGGCTGGACTTATTTCTCTGCTTTCTGGAGAAGAGTCGTTCTCGAAAACAAACTCAATCCCGAAGAAGCCGGTTATATCGGCGAAAAATTCAATCACTTTTTGCCTCATGCGCTGGGCATAAAACCAATCATTGAAAATTTGGTTTCAAACCCGGATAGCCTGTGGTATGCCATGGTGGCATTTACCATTATCGAAGGCCTGGTAGGGCTTTTCTTTATGCTCGGACTATTCACCCGTGTGATGAGTGTAGCAGTTCTCGGTCTTGCTTTTGGGATTTTACTCGGTTCGGGGTGGTTGGGAACAACCTGCCTGGATGAGTGGCAAATAGGCGTACTCGGCGTTGCAGCGGGTTTCACCATATTTTTCACCGGCGGCGGCAAATACGCACTCGATAACTATCTGATAAAGCGCAAATTTACATTTGCCCATTCAAAATGGTTCGGCATTTTATCATCTGGTATGCTTCCGCTAAAGCAGAGCGCGGTGAATAAAATCGCGTTGTTTGGCTCGATTTTTATCCTTGGGCTCACTTTGTTTACCAACCAATATTTTCACGGCGGCGTTTATGGAAAGCTCCACAACCTTTCGGTGAGCCCACATGTAATCATTAGCGATGCTCAACTCGAAAACGACGAGCTCACCTTTACCGTTTTTCGCGATGAAGGCGTAGATGTTTATGGATCTTTTTTGATTGGCGTGAAATTGATTGATCCTTCGGGAAAAGTAGTACTCGAACTCGATCAGGCAGAACTTTCCCAATTCCCAACCAACCGCATTGAAAATGACTATGTGGCGGAGGTGAAACCGGGCAAGCACAGCCTTATTCTGCCATTGGGAGCCAGGGCAACCCTAACCATTCCGAATATCGATAGTATGGGTTCTTCCGGCAACTACAAATTAGAGTTGTTGGATATTAGCGGCGCCACCTGGCGAAGTGATGTTTTAATGCCTTAATTTGGAACCGTAGAAAGGCCATTCTGCAAGAACAGAATCTTGAAAACCCCGGCTAAGAAAGTGGAACTTAGCTGGGTTTTTTAACTTAAGTTCAATTTGGGCGGAAGGGCCAAAAGCGCTAAATCTAAAATTGGATTTTGGGAATCGAGAATGTTCCCTAACTTCTAAGAGAACTCGAATTCAGTTACCCTATGAGCGCCGCTGCTATCATCTATTTTGATAACTGATTTTTAGAAGTAAAGCGATTTAGTTATACGATAGCCGTACGTAAAAAATAGCGCCGACGCTTGTTATCCGACGCATGGCGGATGC
>JAIVHP010000385.1 GCA_020201045.1 Flavobacteriales bacterium | reverse complement strand
GAATTGAAAAAAGAACGCCCCAAACTCATCATCGCGGGAGATTACAACATCTGCCACAAACCCATTGATATTCACAACCCCGTATCGAATAAAAATTCAAGCGGGTTTTTACCCGAAGAGCGCGAATGGCTGACAGAATTCTTAGATTTGGGGTTTGTGGATTCCTTCAGAAATTTTCACAGCGAACCCGATCAATACACCTGGTGGACGTATAGATTTGGAGCTCGAAAAAAGAACCTCGGTTGGAGAATTGATTATCACATGGTTTCTAACGAGCTTGCACCCCAAATGAATCGGGCCGAAATTTTATCGGATGTGCACCACAGCGACCACTGTCCCGTATTACTCGAATTGAATAAATAATTCACGATGAAAATTAAAATTGCCATCAAGTGCAGCATTCTTTTTCTGGGAATCATACTCATCGCCTGCTCCGGAAACAAGGATAAGGGAGATGAGCAAGGCTCCGTTTCGCAAAAAGGAGATGCCAGATATGGCGGACTGTTCAAGATGAATATCACAGAAGAGATCAGAAGCATTTACCCGCATAATATGGTAGATGCCTCGGCTTTCAACCTCATGAATCAGGTGTACGAAGGGCTGATGAGAATAAACCCGGCCACCAACGAGATGGAAACTGCACTTGCGGAAAAATATGAGGTGAGCTCTGACGGGAAGAGCTACACCTTCACCTTGCGAAAAGGTGTGTTTTTTCACGACGATGTTATTTTTAACGAAGGCGTGGGTCGTGAAGTAAAGGCCGCCGATGTGGTTTATTGTTTCACCAAACTCTGCGAGCCTTCTGATCGAAATCAGCTTTACGCCTTTGTAATTGATTTAATTTCCGGCGCACGACGCCACTACGAGTCTGGCGGCAAAACCGGAGTTGCGGGTCTGCGCGTTATAGATGATTATACGTTAGAAATAGAACTGGAATATCCGTCGCCCACCTTTTTATCTATTCTCACACACCCCTGTGCCTGGATTTTTCCGAAGGAGTTGGATAAATACGACAGCGATGCCAATACGTGGTGTATTGGTACAGGGCCGTTTAAAGCGCGCATTATTAAGGCCAACGATGTGGTAATTCTCGAACGGAATAAAAAGTATTGGATTGATGATGAGTTTGGAAATCAACTGCCCTACATTGATGCAGTGCGCTGCAATTTTGTTACCGACGAAGACGCTCAATTGGATTTGTTTATGGATGGAAACCTCGATTTAGCCATGAAACTTCCATTCGAAAAAGTGGCTTCATTAAAAGAAGACGCAAAGAAAAGTGCCAAGGATGCCGGATACAGCATTGTAACCATTCCGGGATTGCGGGTGGAGTACTACGGGTTTCAACACCGCAGCGATCTTTTTGGCGATAAACGAATCAGGCAGGCGATGAACTACGCCGTAGACAGGTCTTTTCTGGTAGACAGTATTCTCAAAGGGTATGGTACGGCGGCAAACAGGGGTTTTGTACCACCCGCCATGCCGCACTACAACGCCGACGCCGTAGAGGGGTTTGTTTACAACCCCGGTCGCGCACAGCAACTCATGGGCGATGCCGGTTTCCCGAAAGGGGATGGTTTTCCGGTTTTAACCCTGCAACTAAACGACGGCAGCAATACGAGTATTGAAGTGGCTGAAGCCGTGCAGAAAATGCTCACCAAAAATCTCAATATCACCGTCGAGCTATCGGTGTTGCCTAGAGATATGCACTACGATCAAATTGAAAAAGGGAATGTGTTGTTTTGGCGCGATGGTTGGATTGCCGACTACCCCGACCCCGAAAACTTCCTAAAGCTCTTTCACGGAAAACTCGTTCCCGACGATTCGGTGAAGGCTTCTTATCTGAATACCGTTCGATTTAAGAATACCAATTTCGATAATTACTTCGAAGCGTCGCTGCGAAATTCCGATATGGATCAGCGCATGAATACCTACCAAAGGGCAGATCAAATTTTGATTGAGCAGGCTGCGGTGTTGCCGCTGTACTACGAAAAGTGGGTTTGGCTGGTAAAAGACAATATCAAAAACCTGGAAGTGGGCAGCATGGGCGTTCTCGACTTGAGAAAGGTGTACAAAGCCACATCTACATCCGGTGACGTTGCAGCAGAATAGTCTTTACAATGGGCATCAAGGTCTCAAAATGGGGAATGTCCATCGTAGTTTCTACCAGATAGGCGTTCTGTCCGTGGGCGGCATCGGCCTTGAGGTATTGCCATTTTAATCCGCCGTAGTTGGTCACCAATCCCGTTTTCACTTCGTCTACATAGGTGGTTTTAATGTCTTTGAAAGACTCATCCGGATTGGGGCGTCTCACCAACCTTAAATCAAACGAATACACCCGGATAAGCATGGGCTTTCTAAAAAATATGCAGCCCGAAGGGATGGCGTAATTGGAAAGGCCCACTTCAGTTACGCTCACTTTTTCTTCCATTTTTACCAGTTCATTCTCGCCCTGCACTTTGCATTTTTCGAGATTTTCGGATGCGAAATCCATTACCGCTTCTACGTCTTCCCAAAATTCGTCGTTTCGATTCAGCGACGAGCGGATGAGCTTTAGCGTCTGCAGGTCAATTTTTTCCAGCTCGCCCTGCACGTTCGCCTCAAAAGCTTCTTTGTGGCGCTTAAAGGTGTGTAGCGCTTGAAGCTGATCTTTTAAATCTAATAGATATGGAAAGAATTTACCCGCTTCGAATTGATGCTGCAAGCGCTGCGCATACCCCATGATTTGATACGATTTATACTCGAAATCAAAATGCGGTTTGAATAGCCAATTATTACCGAAATTTGCCATACCTTATCATACTAATTCTGTGAACAAATTGTTACGGGGTTCTGGATTTACAACGCTTTAAGGTATCAAATTTGTACGTGCCCTATCAACTCATTTTACAACTTAAATATGATAAACTTTAGAATAATAATCGCATTTTTCGCAATCGGACTTATTTTTGAATCTTGTGTTCCGCAGCGAAAATTTCAGGAAATTGCCGATAAACAGGCGGCTTGCGAAGAAGAAAACCGCCAGCTAAAAGCAAAGGCAGAAGCCAACGAAACGCGCATTAAGGAATTTGACGCCGAAATTACCGTGGCGCAGCGAAAGGTAAAAGCGCTGGAAGCAGATACCGCCGTTTTGGGTACTTCCCTCCGCATTTTGCGAAATCAATACGACAAATTGAACTCGCTCAATAACGAGCTTCTCAATAAAACCCAAAGCCTGCGCTCGGGAACCGAAGAGGAGAAGCGAAACCTTATGGCCGAGCTCGATCAGGTGAGGGTAAGCCTTCAGCAAAAAGAAGATGCGCTTAATGAAATGGAAGTGGCATTGAACGAAAAGGAAACGGAGCTTCTGGAGCTCTAAAGCGCTTTTGGGATTTGAAGGAAAAGGGCTCACCGTAGAGCAAAGAGACGGACGGGTTTATGTGAGTGTAGAAGCCAATCTTTTGTTTGCCACCGGGAGTACAGTTATAGACCAAAACGGGAAAAAGGCATTAATAGACCTGGCCAGAGCCATTCAGGACAATACAGATTTGCGAATAATGGTAGAGGGGCATACCGACTCCGACGAGTTTAGTAGCAATAAATTCCCAAAAAACAATTGGGATTTGAGCGTGCTCCGCGCCACATCGGTTATAGAAATTATGCTCGACAATTCGGACGTTGATCCCACTGCTCTAATCGCTGCGGGTAGAAGCCAATATCATCCGGTAGACCCCGACGATAAGGCTCGAAACCGAAGAATTGAAGTGATTTTATCGCCAAAGCTCGACGAGCTAATGCAGCTTATAAGTGAGTAGGATTATCTGTTTAGATCGAAGGGTTAAAAAAAATGCAAGTCCAGTCCTATTCCGCGCTTAATAATCAGGACAGCAAGGGAAAGTAGGTGGTAGTGATGGGTTGCGGACATAGCGGGCTTTGCTTGATTTGCAATGGGCAATGGGCAATAGGCAATGGGCAATAGGCAAATGGCAAATTGAAATTCGGTGTGGGTGTTCGAGCATGGAAGTGTTTGCGGGAGCTGAAGTGAAAAACGAAAAGCCTGCCTGGCCGAAGGAAGGTGAAAAGTGAAAAATGGCCGTAAGTTCAATAGATTGTTGGATATCTGGATTCAACCGCGATTGGACAATATTGCGTTTTCTCCCGTCAATACTGGACATTCCCCCTTTGAACCGAGTGACCGCAGGGAAGAGCCAGTCTGCCTGAGGCTGAAGCTCATCAGCCGTTGGCGGAGAGGCTGACTAGCCTGTGCGTATGGCTGTGAGAAAGGAATAACGGGGTTAGGGGGAGGACATTTGAGCAAGAGCAAGAAGGTAGTGGTGTGGGATTGCGGTCGTAGTCGGATTTGCGGGAGCTGAAGTGAAAAACGAAAAGTGAAAAGTGAAAAATGGCCGTAAGTTCAATAGATTCTTGGATATCTGGATTCAACCGCAAGTGAACAATACTTTGCCAACCTTAAAAATACTGGACATTCCCCCTTTGGAGGGGGTTAGGGGGAGGATGCTCACGCTCATTATATTGGGGGCACGTCCTGAAATAGGTTGACAAAAAGTAGAAAGTCCCGAAATCCTTCGTGATCTCTGCTGCGCTGCGATTGGAAAGTGAATAGTGAAAAAAGTGATGCCTGGCCGAATAGCCCAGGCGACTGCGTTGGTGTGAGTGAAAAAAGAAAAAGAGCCGTAAGTGCAATAGATAGTTTTATAATCCCGGGATTACAACAGCAATTGGATATTTTTGCTTAACAGCGGAGTTATCCTCCCCCTAACCCCCTCCAAAGGGGGAACGACTCCATTTGCGGTGGAATGGGTAAAAGCGGAAAAGTGCCACTTCCTGAAATAGGTTGACGAATATTGAATAGTGGAAAGTGAATAGTGGAAAGTGGAAAAAGTGAAAAAATGGAAGGAGTCAAAAGATAGGTTTTGGATTTCTGGATTCAATCGCGATTGGATAATCTCGCGCCTACCTTCCAATACGGGACATTCCCCCTTCGGAGGGGGTTAGGGGGAGGACATTTGAGCAAGAGCAAGAAGGTAGTGGTGTGGGATTGCGGTCGTAGTCGGATTTGCGGGAGCTGAAGTGAAAAACGAAAAGTGAA
>JAIVHP010000384.1 GCA_020201045.1 Flavobacteriales bacterium | reverse complement strand
CGATTTGAGTCCATCCACGAATTTTACAACGGGAAGGTAAAATTCATACACATTATTCGAGATGGGAGAGATGCCTGTCTTTCGGTTCACCCCACAGATAAAACAAAATATTGGGTAGAGCCAAAGCGATGGGTGAAGGATGTAAACGCGGGTTTACGTCACTTGAATCACGCCGATGTATTCACCATTTTTTACGAAGATTTGGTGTCGCATTACGCGCAGACCATTGGCAGGATATGTGAATTTTGCGATTTAAGTGTGACTCCAGAAATGAAAAACTGGTTTGAGCACACCACGGTTACCAAAAACAGCGCCTATCACAACGGAGTTAAGAAGCTGCACAAGGGGTCTGTTAGAAAATGGGAAAATCCTAAAAATGCAAAGCGCGTGAAGGAAGTGATGAACTATCCGGGGTTTGCAGATCTTCTCGAAGAGCTTGGCTACAACGATCCCCAAGGGCCTTATCTAAAGGCTTACGCCGAAAAAAACATTAATAGTAAAAGTAGATAATTGCCCCCAGAACAAGGAGCATAACCACCCAGGCGGCAATAGCTCGCCAGGTGGCTTCATTGGCTTTTTTTGCTTCCCACCACCGGCGCGGCTCCACGCCCAGGGCTAGAAAGGTTCCCGTGCCGGCGAGGTTGATACAAATGATGTTTGTGATAAACAGCAGCAAAGCGCCCAGCGCCATAGCGTAGTTTTCAGAACCGGCCAACAAACCAACTGCGGCCAGGGGTGGTAGAAGGGCTACGGCCACCATTACTCCAATCAGCGCTGCCGGCACTCCGCTGGTATACGAAAGCACGCCGGCAACACCCGCACAAATAGCCAGAGCGATATCCGAAAGGGTTATTTCAGACCTTTCGAGAATGGCCGGTGTGGTGGGGTCTACGTTCAGCGTTATTCCGATGGCCACCGAAATAACCAGAACGATACCGATTCCCGAAAAATTTGTAGCGATAGATTGCTTCATGAGCTTTTGATCGCCAAGGGTTGTTGCCAGCGAAAACCCAACATTCGGACCGAGGAGCGGGGCGATGACCATAGCGCCGATAATCACCGCCAGGTTGTCGCGGAGCATTCCAATAGATGCAACAATCCCCGAAAGAACAACCATGAGAATATATATTCGCGATAATTCCATTCCATCTACTACGCTGTGGTAGAGTTCGTCGCGGCTAACGCGGTAAACTTTCTTCTCTTCTTCCTTTTCTTGGGCGCTTTCAGCACCTTTATCTTCCGGGTCGTCTTTTTCTTCTTTCTCTCTTGGAAGTAGGGCTTCAATGGGTAAGAGCACAATGCTGTAGTTTTCTTCAGAGCCCAGTATCCGCGCACACTTATCGGTAAAGGCTTCCGTTTCTTCGGCGGGAAGGATGGCCTTTACAACCCACGTTTTTCCCTCGGGACCGGTTTGCCAGAAGCTGGTTACTCCGCTTAATTCGCGCAATGCATCGATGTGCTTTTCTTCAGCGTGTTTTACAAAGAGCTCAATCATTCTAAGGGCCATGGGCAAGGGTGTTTCTACCGAGTCATAAATATAGACTTTCCACTACAGAATAAAAGCAACTGTGGTCAAGCCCCAAAAAAATAGCGAACTTGCACCGCCGTAAACGCATTATCAAAATGGAGAACTCGAATATGGCCGTCTTAATCGATGGCGACAATATACCATCTGCCCACGTAAAGGAAATGATGGAGGAGATAGCGAAGTATGGCAACCCCACCATTAAGCGAATTTACGGCGACTGGACCAAGCCGCACCTTTCGAAGTGGAAGAACCTATTGCTCGAAAATGCCATTACTCCCATCCAACAATACGGCTACACTACCGGGAAGAACGCCACCGATTCGGCGATGATTATCGATGCAATGGATATTCTGTACACCGGAAAGGTAGATGGATTTTGCATCGTATCGAGCGATAGCGATTTTACACGTCTGGCAACTCGCCTGCGCGAAGCCGGTAAACAGGTGATTGGAATAGGGGAGAAGAAGACGCCAAATCCGTTTATCGTGGCCTGCGACAAGTTTATTTATGTGGAAATTCTGAAGGGACACGCGGAGAAAAAGGTCAACAAAAGCGAAGCAGAAGAGCAAAGAACTGCTGTAGATAAAATCACCCAGCAGGACATTCGCCTAATCAAAGCATCCATTTCTGATTTATCTGACGACGATGGCTGGGCATTCCTGGGCGATGTAGGCGGTTTAATCCAGAAGAAACAACCCAATTTTGACTCGCGGAACTACGGCTTTCTCAAGCTCACTCCGCTAATAGATTCTATTGGCGAGTTTGAAATAGAGCAGCGCGAGAACCCCAAGAGCAAGAACAAATTGATTTACGTTAGAAACAAGGTTAAAAACCGCAGGCGATCATAATGGACTGATATTTCTAATTCAAACTCGCTCTTTTGCAGGTGCCTTTGATATTATTTAAGGTGCTGAGCATCCATTTAATGTGAGTTACACTTTTGTGGATCTTTTTGAAGTTAGCTGACCTTTTGACCGCATAAAGGTTACCCTTATCTTGATATCTAACCTTTCGGGTCGACACGGATTCAAGTGTTGGACCTGTGAGCCGCATAACGTTTAGGCTTAACTACTGCTTGACCTTTCGACTCGTAAGCGGGGTATCTGAATAACCTTAGCTTTTTTCAGGTATCGCGACCCTGTATGGGTCGCATCTGGGTTGATTTTTAATGCGCGCACCTTACCTCACGACCCTGGAGGGGTCGAATAGAAGTTGATTCGTATAAAGTGCATTATTGCCGTTAACCAAAGTGGGTTTGAAATGTAAATCTTTGAGATTGTTGATGTGCGATCCTTACAGGTACTGTGTATAAATGCAAATTTTTCACGACATTTTTTATGTCGTATCTTTATACTTCCAAAGGAAGACTCCTTGTGGGTTTATCCTGTGTAGCCTGGGCTTCGGCTCGGGCTATCTTTTTTTTATGGTATTCGGGTTGATATTCGGTCTCATTTTTCCACAATGTAAAGACCAACAAGAGTAGCTTCCGTTGCACTGCGCATTGGGCTTTCATTGGTATCCATGACTTTTTGAATACTCTGTCACGCAGATTTTTAAACTCCGGGACATGTTTTGATGCGCTCATTGCGGGATGGTACATAAGGTGTCTGATATACCTGTTTCCCTTTTTTGATATCCGTGTCTTGGCTTTCACGGATGTCCCTGACTCTTGGTGAACAATATCATAGCCCGCGAAGCTGGCTAATTGCTTGCCATTGTTGAACCCCTCAAAACCGTTAGTCTCTGCTATCAAACCCGCCACAGATTGTATAGCCAGGCCTTTGGTAGTACATATCTTTCTGATACGTTCCTGGAGGTTTTCATCAGTAGCCACTAAGGCCTCGAGCTTAGATTTGATCGCGTCAATTTCTTTGTCCAGGAGTTGGATCAGCTTTTTGTTGCTTTTCGTTATTTCAGTAGGGACATCGTGAGAATACTCCTTGCTATGAGCTATATTGGCTAGTGCGGTTTTCTGTTCCTGCAACTGGATTCTATATCGGCTCAGATCACGCATCTCGCGGAATATCTTTTTTGGGGGTTGCCATTCCCTGTGCGTTCTCTC
>JAIVHP010000148.1 GCA_020201045.1 Flavobacteriales bacterium | reverse complement strand
AAATTATACCATGCGCCAGTATCGCTCTCCAGCGGCATTTCCCTTTGAGTCTTTATTCGATCAATCGGAAACCACAACGCTCCCTTCTTCATTCGATTTCGCACCGGCGCCCGACGATTATTTTTTGCTTTCCGCGGAAGCGGGACTCAGCCTGAAAAGGCTAAATATAAATTTGAGAATAGACAATATCCTAAATACAGCTTATAGAAATTACATGAACCGGTTTCGGTATTACGCCGATGAACCCGGTATAAATTTTACACTTCGATTAAATTATACATTCTAAAAATTAAAATGATGAAAATTAAATTTAACACTTTATTGATGCTGATTCTTTCAGCTTTTATGTTTACCGCTTGCGAAAGCGATGACGACGATAATCCAGATCAAAACAACCAGGAAGACCCGGAGGTAATTACCGACTTGGTTTTGAACTTTGAAAACCCCGACACCCAGGAAACGTTTAGCGTTTCATTTTCAGATCCCGACGGGCCGGGTGGAAATCCGCCTGTTGTCGATGAGATCAACCTCGATGAAACCACTGCTTACCTGGTGAATGTTACGGTGGCAGATGCTTCAGATCCTGATGATGTGGAAGATATCACTGCAGAAATTGAAGAAGAAGACGATGAGCACCAATTCTTTTACGTTCTGGAAGCCGGAGCATCAGATGTACTCGGTGTAAATTACGATCCTACTGATGTAGACGGAGATGGGAATCCAATTGGTTTGAAAACGCAATGGACTACATCGGGAACTACTTCGGGTAGTGAAACCGTAACCGTTCTGCTTCGCCACGAGCCCAATAAAAATGCTCCGGGAGCCGTTGATGGTGAGCTTTCTGAAGAAGTTGGCGGTGAAACCGATATCCAAGTTACGTTCAACCTCAATATTGAGTAACTTTTGCCATAAGGCGAAGCAAATATTGAAGTACTCGCCTTGTTTATTTACAAACCTGCTTTTTGTACATTTCGAACGTGTTACAAAAAGCAGGTTTCTTTTTTATTTTACTTTTCTCTTTCGGTTGTACCAAGGTGGTAGAAGATCTGGAAAGCCCCGTTCTTACTGGGTTTTCTATAACGCAGCAGCCGCTGAGCCCGGGCGAGAATCTCACCGTTTCCGTTTCGGCTACCGACAATGAAGAATTCGGACAGGTTCGCGTGCGCATCCGGGAGGCCTTTTCAAAGTCTTTTGGCGCCTGGCGGGTTACGAGAATTGAAGATATTTCAGGAGCCACCGTCAACAGGAATTTTGCTTTTGCAGTTCCCGATTCTGCTCTGGCCGGCTATTACGAAGTTTCGGCTCAGGTTTCAGACAACAGAGGCAATGGCTCCGTAGATTCATCCCTTTTCTTCACCATTCTCCAGGAAGGAGTGCAACCGACGATTACCAATTTTCAAACATCGCCCGCCCTGGGAGGGGATAATTCGCTGAATCTAAATTTTAACGATACTCTTACCTTTTCGGGAACGGTTTCGGATACCGAAGGACTCAGTGAAGTGGAAATAGCCCTTCAAACAGCGACTGGTTCATCGGTCGACAACCTGAATTATGCCCTCGGAGACACCATCCAGTTGTGGGAATTTGAGCAATTTGCCGATACCCTTATTGCAAATTACAAGCAAAACCAGCCATCTAAACTTCTCATAAAAGCTACCAATAGTCAGGGGCACTTAACCCGTCAGGTTTATCCGGTGAATTACACGCCGTAGTTTGGTTTTGACGAAAGGGTCATCTCCCGAATCGGTGGCTAATCTTGGTTGAAACGTTGAAAAAAAAGCGTCGAAATTTGAGTTATGCCGTTGCTGGTTAAAATTTCCTTAAACTAAAAATGCCATCAACCAGTATCCGGCAGTCAACCCATCGTTGTGATTCGGCATCATCCCCCCAGGTGGAGAACGTGGCCCCAGTTACAAAGGATTTCGAAGGGGATATCCTCAATCCCGGCTTTTCAGATTTAAATTAATCCTGTATTGATATCAGTTGGACGAAAATAAGTTTGCGGGTTATCCCCCGCTGGCGGGGGTGGATTCAGTTTTTAGAGCGAGAGATTAGTGCGGTGTAAAGCTGAAGACGGGGGTGGACTTATCAATAAATCAATGGCTCAAGTCTTGAGATCAACCCAAAGCCATAATAAACGCTATAAACAGCCCCACTACTCAATCACCACAGGTTCTGGCATCTTGCAAAATAAAAGGAAGTTCAAAAAAAGTCCCCGAGTTTAGCCGCAACACACCGCAGAAGGTTGCGCGCTGGTCGTTTTTAAACCGCGTATCGGTATCAGAAAGCTGAAGATCGATTACGGTTTCGGGCCCGGCACCTCCGCAAAAAAAACAGGAAGCAAAAGGAAATTTGCTAACTACGTAATAGTTGAGTTCCACATCCATGGGAATAACGTAGCCGGATATCTTGATTTTTTTATTCTCCAACGCTTTAACGGCTGGACTAAAAATGGGCCTGTCAACATACTGCCCCGTACTTTCGCTGTAGAACTCTTCAAATGTAATTTGTCCGAGCTGGTCCCAGGTCACCGACTGGTACTCTTCCTGTCCGTTTACCACCCGCAGGCAGCAAAGAAATGCAAGGGTTAGGGCAAATCGAATCGTCATCAATCAAAAGTACGGTTTTTTGATTTGTTCCCTTCGGCTATATTTGGCCTAAAATTATCCAGGATGCTCAAACGCGGAATTGCTTTTTTTCTTCTCCTATTTTCCCTACAAGTCAGCGCTCAAGAAAAGAGCCCACTTTCTTTAGAAACTGCAATTCTCAAGCAGCGCTCCGATTTAGCTCCCGATGATTTAAAAGGTATCCAATGGATTGCCGATTCTAAATTTGTGAATCACGGCCCTGACGGTTCGCTCGAGATAAAATCTACCGATGGGAGTCTCCTAAACGCGATAATGCCCAACGACATCAACGCGTATTTGAACGAATTCGAAATGGATTCTTTAAAGTCTGTGCGCCCCATGGGTTGGAAAGACGAGCACACTTTTTACGTAGGGTCGGGGAATTCCATTTTTGCCGTTAACTACCAAACCGGACGCGGATCTAAAATTTTGACCTATCCGGCAGAAGCGAATAACAAAACCTTTTCGGAAGAGTCGGGAAACCTGGCATACACCATCGGAAACGACGTTTACGTTTCCACTTCATCGTTAGATAGCCTTCGGGTAACCAACCACGGCGAGGGAGCCGTTTCGGCCGGAGTGGCCATTCACCGCTCTGAATTTGGGATTCGAAAGGGTTTGTTTTGGAGCGATGACGGATCAAAACTGGGCTTTTACGAGATGGATGAATCGCCGGTGTCTGAATACCCGCTTGCAGATTACACTTCCATTCCGGGCACGGCCAGCCCCATTCGCTACCCCATGGCCGGGCAGGCTAGCCATCACGCCCGCGTAGGAGTTTTCGATGTGGAGTCGCAAGAAACAGTCTACCTCGATACCGATGGCCCCGAAGATCAATACCTCACCAATTTTGCGTTTTCTCCCAAGGGAGATATCGTTTACCTGGCTGTAATCAACCGCGGTCAGGATCACATGAAGCTCAATACGTACAAATCCGAATCGGGGGAGTTTGTGAAAACGCTTTT
>JAIVHP010000269.1 GCA_020201045.1 Flavobacteriales bacterium | reverse complement strand
CTGGAATTTTAGCCGATCGGTGAAACTGGAATCTGGAGAAGCATTTTTCGATGTATCCGAAGGAGAAAAGTTTACCGTAAGCGCCCCCAGAGGAATGGTAGAAGTTTTGGGCACCTCATTTAATGTGTCCGTTTCTCAAAAACAATTTTATGTTGGATGCAAAACAGGGAAGGTACGTGTAGTTAGCGATAGCAAAGAATCTGAAGTAATTTTGACTCCTGGAAAACAGGCCAATCTCAGTGGAGATAAATTTGCTGTATCTACCACCAACCCATCTTTTATAGATGCGTGGACAAAAGGAGATTTCTCTTTTGAAGACATCGCCATTTCTGAAGTCTTTAAAACCCTTGAGAAAAACACCGATTACACCATCACCTACGATTGCAAAGATTTTATCAAGTACTCTGGAGCCTTTAATATCAACCAACCGATAACGGAGGTAATGGATATTATTTGTTTGCCTGCCGGACTTGACTACCGCATAGCGGAAAAAGAAAATTTAATTGTTGTTTCTAAAAAATAAAGCCATGCTGAAAGATTTAAATAAAGTTAGGATGAGCCTTAAGTCGAATAAAATTTACGGCGGTATGACTCCGCTATGGGATGAATACTACGTGAAGGCGCAAAACAAAAAATTCAAAAATAAGTGGGAGAAAGTAAAGCGAAACAACAAATGACTATAAAGTTAGGCTGGCCTTACACCAATTCGCTTTAAATTTTGGGTTAAGGTTAAGGTTAAGACCCGGGTACTTTGCTATGAGTACCCGGGTTTTTTTGTCAATAAACTTTCAGACCGCTAACCTTTCAAACCACTTTTGCGACAATCCGTCCCACAATCTCACCGTTGAGTATCTCTTCCATATACTCCGGTATTTCATCTAAAGCAACAATCTTCTTCATTTGCTCAAGGGTTTCAATTTTGAGATCTGACGACAGTCTTTCCCAGATTCGTTTCCTCAAATCCATCGGTGTTTCTGCAGAGTCTACCCCCAAAAGATTTACCCCATTTAGAATAAATGGAAACACTGTAGTGTGAAGTTCGGCAGAACTCACCAGCCCGCAGGTTGCCACCGAACCATTTTTCTTACAGCTCTTTAAAAGAGTGGCCAGGGTATTGCCACCAACCGTATCAATTGCTCCGGCCCATTTTGGAGCAGATAAGGGCCTTCCCGAATCGTCGTCTACTTCTTCGCGGTTTACACAGTGCTTTGCTCCAATAGATTTAAGCCAATCGTATTGTTCCGTTTTTCCACTCGAAGCTATAACCGTATAGCCTGCCTTCTTCAACAGAGCTACCGCCATAGAGCCAACACCACCACTGGCGCCGGTCACTACAACTTCTCCCATCTCGGGAGATTGCCCCATCATTTGCATTTTATGAAGAGCCAGTGCCGCCGTGTACGCCGCTGTTCCCATCACCATGGCATCTTCCATATTAAGAGACCCGGGCATGGGTACGATCCACTCTGCTGGCACCGAAATGTATTCGGCAAAACCACCATTTGTATTCATCCCCAGATCATAAGAAGTAACAATAACTTTTGTTCCTTTCGGAAAAGCGGGAGATCGGCTCTCTTCTACCACCCCCGCCGCATCTACTCCGGGTGTATGGGGATAGTTTCTCGTTACCCCCCTGTTTCCACTGGCAGAAAGCGCATCTTTATAATTCAATCCGGCGTAGTGAACCCTGATGAGAACATCATTATCCACCAAAAAACTTCGGTTTACACATTCTACCTCACAGCAGAATTCGTCATTTTTCTCTCTAACTACGAGTGCCTTGTAAGTATCCATATCAATCGATTGTTGCGATACACTTTAATTCAATACCGATGGGAGTAGGTAGGGAGCTAATTTCAACGGTAGTTCTACAGGGTTGATTGCCTTCAAAGTACTCCGCGTAAACTTTATTGTACGTTTTAAAATCAGCTTTCATATTGGTGAGAAAAACTGTCACATCTACGAGATTATCCCATGAAGATCCGCTCGCTTCGAGTATGAGCCGAACGTTTTTAAAAACCGAGTGACATTGTGCTTCAATATCATAGCTCAGAATTTCATTGGACTCGGATAGCTCCACGCCTGGAATTTTTTTGGTTCCCCTTTCCCTGGGTCCTACCCCGCTTAAGAAGAGCAAGTTTCCCACCTTTCGCGCGTGTGGATATAATCCGACAGGCTCGGGTGCTTTCTCAGAATCGTATCTTGTATTTTTCATATTCCTACATTTAAAACGTGAAGCTAAAAATTAGAATTGATTCTCCCGCAATGGATTCAAAACCTTCTTTGGCATATCCTGTTCTACATCCATGAGCCTAATCACTTTTACCGAAAGCGGTTTTTACTGCGAAAAGGCGGATTTATACATCGATCCCTGGAAGCCGGTGAAACGCGCTTTGATCACCCACGCGCATGCCGATCATTCGCGAAGTGGAATGAATCATTATATGGCTCATTTGCATAGCATTCCCGTGATGAAACACCGGCTCGGAGACATTGATGTTCAAGGGGTTGAATACGGCGAAACCATTTGTGTAAATGGCGTTAACATCACTTTCTACCCAGCCGGCCATGTGCCCGGTTCGGCTCAAATTAAGCTGGAACACAAATCGGAGTCGTGGGTGATAATGGGCGACTACAAATTGGGCAGTGACGGCGTAAGCACCCCATTTGAACCTGTAAAATGCTCCCATTTAGTGACTGAATCAACGTTTGGTCTTCCGATATATAATTGGGAGCCGCAAGACGAGGTGATGAACACCATAAACAAATGGTGGGCAGAAAACGCCGCTTCGGGAGTAACTTCTGTAATGCTGGGCTACGCATTTGGAAAAGCACAGCGGATTCTCGCAAATTTAGACCCCAGCCTGGGCGAAATATTTGTTCACGGAGCCATATACCATACCAATAATGCCCTTTCGGAAGTGGGGTATAAATTTCCAAAAACGGAGTATGTAACCAATGAAACGGATAAGAAGCGCTTCCGAGGAGCGATTATTCTCGCGCCGCCATCTGCGCTTGGGAGCACATGGATTAGAAAATTCAAGCCGTTTAAAGTCGCCACCGCTTCGGGCTGGATGGCTCTTCGCGGGGCGCGAAGAAGGAGAAATGTGGATAAGGGCTTTGTGTTATCAGACCACGCCGACTGGACGGAGTTAAACAAGGCTGTGACGGATTCCGGAGCGGAAAATATTTTTGTAACACACGGCTATTCCAACGTTTTTGCGAGTTGGCTTAAGAATAAAGGTTTAAATGCGGAAGTAGTAAAAACGGCCTTTGAAGGCGAACTTTCAGAAATCGGAGAATCCACAACTGCAGAACCAGAATGAAAAAATTTGCCAGGCTCATTTCTGCCCTAGATTCTACCACTAAAACCAATGCGAAGCTGGAGGCTTTGGTGAACTACCTGGACGAGGGTTCAGACCGGGATAAAATTTGGTGCGTTGCTCTGCTTACGGGAAAAAGGCCGAAAAGACCGGTAAAGACAGCACTTTTAAGAACCTGGGCAGCCGAAGAAGCCAATTTACCGCTGTGGCTCTTTGAAGAATCGTATTACATCGTGGGCGATTTGGCCGAAACAGTAGCGCTCATACTCCCGCCTTCGGGCCAGAATGACAGCAAATCGCTCCACGAGCGAATGATGCAATTGAAAAGCCTTCACCAAAAAGACGAAAAAGAAGTAAGACATGAGATAACCCGAGCCTGGAAAGAAATGAGTAAAGTGGAAAGATTTGTATTCAACAAGCTCATAACCGGCGGATTCAGGATTGGTGTTTCGCAGAAATTAATGGTGCGTGCGCTAAGCAAACACACCGGAATAGAAGAAGCTAAGCTCAGCCATCGCCTTATGGGAAATTGGGTTCCGGCAGAAACCCATTTCTCCGAATTGATTTTAGAATCATCTTCAACCGAAAATCTTTCCAGGCCATATCCTTTTTACCTGGCCTACCCGCTCGAAAGCGATCCGGAAGAACTGGGAAGTCCGGAGAAATGGCAAATAGAATTCAAATGGGATGGAATAAGGGGACAAGTCATAAAGAGAGATGGAAAGGTTTACATCTGGAGTCGAGGTGAAGAGCTCGTTACCGACCGGTTTCCAGAATTGGTTGAGATGGGGCAAACCCTCGACCGCGATGCCGTACTTGACGGGGAAATTATCGCCTACAAAGATGGCGCGCCACTAACATTCAATCACCTGCAAACGCGGATAGGAAGGAAGCGAATCACAAAAAAGATACTCGAAAATTCTCCGGTAAAACTCATTGCATACGATTTACTTGAATACGAGGGGAGTGATATTCGCCAGGAACCTATGGAAAAACGCAGGATTTTTCTGGAACAGTTAATCAATTCGAATCCCCACGACGCACTTATTCTTTCGGAGTGCATAAAGGAAAAAAGTTGGAGTGGCGTTGCAAAAATCCGCGGCAAAAGCAGAAGCCTTATGGCCGAAGGATTAATGCTCAAGAGAAAATCGAGCGAATACAAAGTAGGTAGAAAAAGGGGTGATTGGTGGAAGTGGAAGGTAGACCCGATGGCCATTGACGCTGTGCTTATCTACGCGATGCGCGGGCACGGTCGCAGGGCAAATTTATACAGCGATTATACCTTTGCTGTATGGGATAAGGGCGAACTTATACCCTTCGCAAAGGCATATAGTGGCCTAACTGATAAAGAAATAAAAGAAGTAGACCGATTTGTAAAACAGAATATCCTGGAAAAATTCGGGCCGGTGCGCAGTGTGGAGCCACACCTCGTCTTTGAAATTGGCTTCGAGGGAATTGCACCCAGCACCAGGCATAAATCTGGTATTGCTCTCCGTTTTCCCCGGATGTTGAGGTGGAGAAAAGATAAATCACCGCAGGAAGCAAATACACTAGAACATTTGCAATCTATGCTTGATGTGTATCAAGATGGAAATTAATCCGTCCTTTTTTGAAATGTGAGAAGCAAAATTCCGATGCTAAATGATCCAAAAGCAAACCACATAGCTATTTCGGCATAGGGGTAATGGGAGAAATTTAGGAAAATGGCGATGAGCAGAGCTAATTTTCCGAAAAAATAAAAGAGCTGATAAAACCCCGCCTTTCTATTTCTGACAAATTTGAGCAGCGAAACAACCGCGAGAATAAACAGCCCCAGGAGAAGCGATAAAACGGCGAAAGGCCAGTGCATCAGGTTGCCGATAAACCAATAGATAAATAGGGCTATTGCTGCTATATACAATGCCGACTCTACCTTCTGCTTACCGGTCTTTTTCGATTTGAAATCAAGTATTTCTTCAGCCATAAAAAAGCCCGCTTTCTGCGGGCTTAAAGTTATAAATCTCTTAACTCTATTTTCCCGGAGATAGGGTAGCTTTAAGGTACTCTCTGTTCATCCGGGCTATATTCTCAAGGGAAATCCCCTTGGGACATTCCGCTTCGCAAGCTCCGGTTACCGTGCAGTTACCAAAGCCTTCCTTATCCATTTGCGCCACCATGTTTTGTACTCTTTCACGTGCTTCAACTTCTCCCTGTGGTAAGAGTGCCAACTGCGAAACTTTAGCAGAAGTAAAGAGCATGGCAGATGCATTCTTGCAAGCTGCTACACATGCCCCGCAACCAATGCAAGTAGCCGCGTCAAACGCCATATCTGCGTTCTCTTTCGGAATAGGGATTGCATTTGCATCGAGGGTATTTCCGCTGGTATTTACAGAAACGTATCCGCCCGATTGCATGATACGGTCGAATGAGGATCGATCTGTTACCAAATCTTTTATTACCGGAAGTCGTTGTCATCTGTTTCGGTCCGTGCGGTTCGCCATTAATGTAAAGGCTGCACGATCCACAGATACCCTCGCGGCAATCGTGGTCGAACGCAACGGGGTTATCTCCACTTTGAATCAATTGCTCGTTCAATACATCCATCATCTCCAGGAAAGACATGTCCGGACTGATATCGGTAACCTGGTAATTAACCATTTTACCTTTTGTTTCCGGGTTTTTCTGCCTCCAAACCTTAAGTGTTAAATCCATAATACTGTATTTTCTCTCTCGGGTTATTTGTAACTTCTGGTTTTCAATTCAATTGCTTCGTACACGAGATCTTCCTTGTGCAATTTGGCATTGCTCGGGTCTCCTGTATATTCAAACGCACTAACGAATTTATAGTTTTCGTCATCGCGCAAAGCTTCGCCTTCTTCTGTTTGGTACTCTTCTCTAAAGTGTCCGCCACACGATTCGTTTCGCGTTAAAGCGTCGAGACACATAAGCTCTCCAAGTTCTAAAAAGTCGGCAACGCGACCCGCCTTTTCGAGTTCAGAATTCATTTCGTTCAGCTCGCCGGGAACGCGAACATCTTTCCAAAATTCTTCCTTCAGCGCTTTAATATCTTCCATGGCCTTTTGGAGGCGTTCGCCGTGTCTGGACATCCCGCATTCGTTCCACATGATTTTTCCCAGTTTTTTATGGAAATAATCTACCGATTTAGTGCCTTTGATACTGAGCAATTTACTGAGCGTATCGGTAGCTTCCTTTTCCGCCTTTTCAAACTCTGGGGTATCGGTAGAGATAGGCCCTGTGCGAATATCATCGGCTAAGAATTCGCCAATCGTGTACGGAAGTACAAAATACCCATCGGCCAATCCTTGCATGAGTGCCGAAGCTCCCAACCGGTTTGCACCGTGATCGCTAAAATTGGCTTCTCCACAAGCGAAGCAACCGGGAATGGTAGTCATCAGGTTGTAGTCTACCCAAAGCCCTCCCATGGTATAATGCACGGCCGGGTAAATCATCATCGGCGTTTCATACGGATTCTCGTCGACAATTTTCTCGTACATCTCAAATAGGTTTCCATACTTGGCTGCAACGACTTTTTTACCGAGCTCGCGGATTTTCTCTTTACTCGGATTTTCAATTTTTTGGACGTTGGCTTCGGTTGCACCGTAGCGCTCTATTGCTGCGGCAAAGTCGAGGTAAACAGCTTCACCGGTTTTGTTAACGCCAAACCCGGCGTCGCATCTTTCTTTTGCCGCTCTTGAAGCCACATCTCTTGGAACGAGATTACCGAATGAAGGATATCTCCTTTCCAAGTAGTAATCTCTGTCTTCTTCTTTGAGTTGAGTGGGCTTCAACTTGCCTTCTCGAATAGCTTCTGCGTCTTCCTTCTTTTTGGGAACCCAAATTCTACCGTCGTTTCGCAATGACTCAGACATAAGGGTGAGCTTTGACTGGTGGTCTCCGGAAACGGGAATACAAGTGGGGTGAATTTGCGTGTAGCAGGGATTTGCAAAAAATGCGCCCTGTTTGTGCACTTTCATTGATGCAGATGCATTTGAACCCATCGCATTTGTGGACAAATAGAAAACGTTTCCATATCCACCCGTACAAATCACTACTGCGTGAGCACTGTGCCGTTCTACTTTTCCGGAAACCAGGTTTCGGGCCATTTGGATTTTCCCTTTGGAAATTTGGCGCGACATGGCCGAATAAGCTCCCAAAAGAAGTTGTTGGCCCGTTTGACCCTTCGCGTAAAACGTTCGCGATACCTGAACCCCGCCAAAAGATCGGTTGTCGAGGAGTCCACCGTATTCGCGAGCAAAAGGAACACCTTGAGCCACACATTGGTCAATAATATTTGTAGACACTTCGGCAAGGCGGTGGACATTTCCTTCGCGCGATCGGTAATCGCCTCCCTTTACCGTGTCGTAAAAAAGTCGGTAGACACTATCTCCATCGTTTTGATAGTTTTTCGCTGCATTTATCCCACCTTGAGCTGCAATACTGTGTGCTCTTCGGGGAGAATCCTGAAAGCAAAAGGCTTTTACATTGTAGCCCATCTCTGCGAGCGAAGCTGCTGCGGAGCCCCCGGCAAGGCCGGTACCTACAACGATTACATCTATCGATCTTTTGTTGGCGGGATTTACCAGCCTGATATTATTCTTGTGATTCGTCCACTTCTTTTCGATTGGACCTTCTGGAATCTTTGCATCTAGCTTTGTCATATCCAGTTTTATTGAGTTGCGTAAATATAAATGGGTATCGAAGCGAAAAGCGCCGGAATAATAATAGCAAAGGCGTACCCGGCTACTTTAATTGCTTGTTCGGTTTTTGGAGTCTTTAAACCAATCGACGAAAATGCACTTTTAACACCGTGAAACAAGTGGAACCCCACAGCCAACATGGCTAAAACATATCCAATGGTATAAACAATGCCGATGGAAGGATCGGTAAAGGCTGCCATTACCACCGTGTGCAAGTCTTTATTTCCAGCAGCATCGACTCCTATTTCTCCCCAGTGCATTTCGTACCAGAAATTGCTCATGTGTACCACGATAAAAACGAGAACAATCGTCCCGAGAATTCCCATATTTCTGGATGTCCAGTGTGAGTTTGCCGACGGCCTGGAGTATGCATACCCCTTCGGCCTTGCCTTCATATTTGCCCTTGTCAAAAACACGCCGTCGATGGCGTGAAACAAGATGCTGAAGTAAGTTAAGTAACTCAGTATTTTTACCGCCGGATTGGTGGTCATAAACTTCGCGTAAGCGTTAAATTGTAACTGGCCTTCTTCACCGCCAGCAAAAAGCTGAAGATTTCCGGCAAGGTGTCCGAGTAAAAAAACGCAAAGGAACAGTCCTGTTGCGGCCATCCAATATTTCTTTGCCAGACTTGATTTAAGTAGTGCAGACTTACTCATAATTGTTCGCCCTTAATAATTTTGATTTTGCCGACAAAGGTAATGGACGATTTTTTATAAATCGCGATTCACTCTTATTTAAAGTCATTCTTAGCATTTTCACTCTTTTGGGTAGATAAAACAGGTAGTTAAATGTAAAGTTTAAATTTGCCCAAAACGCAAATTTTATGAGATACCAACCCCTAACAAATACTACTTACACAAACCACCGTAAAAAGTTGGCAGCCACCTTACCATCGGGAGCTTTAACAATTGTGAATTCCAATGATACCATGCCTACAAACGGCGACGGTACAATGCCGTTCAGGCAAAACAGCGACTTGCTTTACCTCTCAGGGGTAGATCAGGAAGAGTCTGTTTTAACCGTATTTCCGACGGAAGTTTTCTTGCCGAGCAATGAACACACCCGCAGAACCAACGAAGTGGAAACCCGCGAAGTGCGGTTTCAAAAGTGGATGTATACCAACTATCCACTCCATACATACAGGCGCCTGGCTCCAATAATGCACAGGCTTCGAGCTGTAAAAAGTGCGGAAGAAATTGAACAAATGCGCAATGCCTGTAAAGTTACAGAAGCGGGATTAAGAAGGGTGCTGAAATTTGTAAAACCGGGCGTTTTGGAAAACGAGATAGAAGCGGAGTATATGCACGAATTTCTTAGAAGAGGCTCCCGCGGTTTTGCCTACTCTCCTATTGTTGCCTCTGGATTTAACGCATGCGTGCTGCACTACGTGGAGAACGATAAGCCCTGTAAAGACGGAGATCTACTGCTGATGGATGTGGGTGCAGAATACGGCAACTACGCCAGCGATATGACCCGGACTATTCCGGTAAACGGAAAGTTTACAGAAAGGCAAAAAGAAGTTTATTCGGCTGTTTTACACGTAATGAAGGAATCTGTAAAAATCCTACGTCCCGGCGTAATGCTAGGTGAATACCACAAAAAAGTAGGCGAGTTAATGGAGGTCGAATTGGTGAAACTCGGGCTGCTAAAGCAAGAAGAAGTTGACAATCAGGATCCGGAAAAGCCGGCTTATAAAAAGTTTTTCATGCACGGCACCTCTCACTTTATCGGATTAGATGTGCACGACGTGGGATTGTGGCACGAACCCATTGAAGCGGGAATGGTTTTTACCGTAGAACCGGGAATTTATATCAGAGAAGAAAAAATTGGAATCAGATTGGAAAACGATATTGTCATTACCGAAGATGGCCACGACGACCTGATGGGAGATATTCCAATTGAAATTGAAGAAATAGAACAGATTATGCAGGGATAAGCTTACTTGATGCAGAACTTTCTGCTGGTCATGGTATCTCCGTCGAGCACGAGGAAGATGTAAATCCTGGCTTCGAGATCCGAGAGATCTATGTGAGCCTGATTGCCAGAAATATCTCCGGTTTTCAAAATTCGGCCGTTTAAATCGCAGACATCGTAAATGGTTCTTCCCGTATTTTGCGGATAGTAAACATCCAGAGATTTTTTATCTGAACTTAGATTCAGGGAAATCTTTTCTTGTGTTTGGATCATGACAGTTTAGTTTAAAGGAATTATCAATGAAAATGCATCCCATCTACGTTTCTTATCCATCTTTGGTTTCAGAAGATTTGAATGAAGCCTTAATTTAAATTGAAAAGGACTGCTCTCGCAAATGAGAGCAGTCCTTTTTGAGATTTAACCAAATCAGAATAATTTCAACGATCCATAAAAATCCATCTTCCCGTCTCTTCCTCTGTGGATGTGATTTTCGGTTCGCTCATTTCTTTAATTCCTTCTAAAAGTAGTTGTGATTTCATAGGCGTTATTTTTATTTCTACCCTTAAATTAGGTATACCTAACTGAATATGCAGGCATCAATAAACGAAAGGAGACTTTGGGCTAATAAGCGGAAGGTTTTTAGTAAATTTCCTATCTTGAAAATTGCGATATGACAAATTCGGGTGAGATAACGGCCATCATTATAGACGACGAGTTTCCCGCCAGGGAGAATTTAAAATTTCTCATCGACGACCATTGTCCCGAGATAAAAGTGATTGGCACTGCCGACGGCGTAGAGAGCGGTCTGGCCCTTTTCAACTACAAAAAGCCCGATCTGATTTTTCTCGATATCCGCATGCCTTCGGGTGCCGAGGGTTTCGATTTGGTAGACCAACTGGAAGGAAGAGACTTTCACGTAGTATTTGTTACCGCATTTAAAGAATACGCTATCAAGGCGTTTGAAAAACGCGCACTGCACTACCTTTTAAAACCAATAGATGAAAATGATCTTAAGGAAACCGTAAAGCGGATCGTGGAGAAAAAGAGAAACGATGAAACCAATGCAACTGACTTTAGCGATTACAAGGCGAGCCTGAAAAAACTGGAAGAAGAAATAGCGAGACAAGCTTCTCCAAAACGAATCAGCGTTCACCACAGCAAGGGTATTAAAATCATATCTCCGGAAGATTTAACGCATTTAGAAGGAAGTGGAAACTGCTCTTTACTCCACTTCACCAATAAAGAAGAGTACTTGGATACACGCACCCTTAAAGTTTACGAAACTATTTTGCCGGCCAACTTTCACCGCGTGCACAAATCTTTTATAGTAAACCTACACGAAGTTGCTGAAATCTTACACGGCGACAATCAGGCTATTATTTTGCGAAACGGAAAGTCAATACCCGTTTCGCGAGAGCGAAAAAAAGAGCTCATAGACCGGCTTCGGGAAATGGATTAATCAACGAGCACTGCGTTTCGCTCAAGCCAGCACGTCATCCCCTCAATAGAGCCTGTTTTTCGTTGGGCAATTAATAACTTGTGAGAAATAACTTATTTATGAAGGCTCTAATTGTAATTTACTCAACAGCTTAAACAGCAAAACAATCTCAGTCGTGTTCACTACGGCGCATCGCGAGTACGCACTCGATGCACTCAAAGCACAGGCTGTAGATTATTTGGAGAAGCCGATTAACATTGACGAACTCCAAACTGCCGTAGATAAGATTGAATCGAAAAAAGCCATGACAAGTGGTTCTATCGACGAGATAAAAAATATGCTGAAGAAGGCTTCAGGCGGTTCGGGAAGCGAAAGGATTGCCATCCCGATGCGCGAGGGATACGAAATAATTACCTATTCCGAAATTGTTCATCTGGAAGCATCGGAAAGCTACACGACCATTTACCTCAGTAATGGAAAAAGACTTTTGAGCAGTAAGAACATCAAAGTGTATGAGGATAAACTCGACGAGGCTATTTTCTTCCGCACCCACAAATCGCACATTATTAATACGGGGTATCACCTCAAGGGATTTAATAGGGTAGACGGAAACTGGGCTGTGTTGAGCAACGGAAAAAACATCCCCATTTCGCGAAGGAAAGTTCAATCGTTTCTCGATCGAATTTCTGACTTTTAACTATATGAAAATTAGCAGGTTTCTACTAATAATTTTTGCATTTGCGACGGAAATCGCACTTGGGCAACAAACTCATTTTTTAGAATACAATACGCAAGATGGGTTGGCGCAATCTCAAGTGAGGGCCATTGCTCAGGACAATTCAGGATATGTTTGGTTCGGAACGCTAAACGGCCTGAGCCGTTTTGACGGATTTGATTTTAAGAACTACTCCACCAAAGATGGACTCCCTTCAAATCAAATCAACAGCCTACATCAGGGAGCGGAAGCACTATGGATAGGCACAACGGGAGCCGTCTGCAAAAAACAGGGATCGCAATTTCTATCGTCCAATTTTCCAGATAGCCTCTCGCAAAGCCGATTGCAATGTATGTACGAAGATGGGGAAGGCGGCCTTTGGATAGGTCTGGATGGAAGTGGCCTGCTCTATTACAAAGACGGCAAATTTACCCACTACGGCGAAAATGCAGGTCTGCGCAATGGTTTTATTAGATCGATAAAGAAAACCGAAGACGGAGAACTTCTCCTTGGAACGAGAGCGGGCCTGTACACGTTTAATGAATCGCGTTTTTATCCATCCTGGGGAGAGCAAATTGGCGCAGTGAGTGTGAGCGACATACGCATTATAAACCGAGGCAAACTTCTGGTATCAACCTTTGGAAATGGTCTATTCGTGATAGACGATGAAGAAGTTTCGAATTTCCGGCCTGAAAACAGCGACCTCCCAAATCACATCCGATCTATTGCCCCGGCAGAGCATAATGAATTCTTTTTAGGTGCAAAAACCGGTCTTTATAAATTAAGCGCCGAAAATGGAGACGCGCAGAAAATACAGGGGCTGGAATACGATAATGTGAAAATCCTATTTTCAGACCGCGAAGCGAATTTATGGGTTGGAACAGATGGTAAGGGCCTGCTCCAAAAAGCCGGTGAGGCATTCACGCTTTACACCACCGCCGATGGGATGCATTCCGATTTAATTCTAAGCATTTGCCCTTTAGACTCAACGGGGCTGGCATTTGCAAGTTACGATAACGGCATTGCAATTAAACACGGCAATCAATTGGTGCCGTATCCATACAACGACCAACTGCCGAGTAAGACAGTTTGGGCATTGCAATCAAGTCCTGACGGCAGCCTGTGGGCCGGAACTTCTCTGGGTTTAGTTCGCGAAAAAAACGGCGTGGTGGAACTCATAAATTCGGAAAAAGGATTGCCGGTAACCGAAATTACATCGCTAATGCATCGCGACGGGATTTGCTGGGTGGGCGGCGCTCAGGGTCTTGCAAAAGTAAATGACCAGAGCCAGGTAATTCGAGTATTTTCTGAAGAAGACGGATTTGACGGGAAAAAAGTCCGCAGCATTGTACAATACGGCGAAAGTGTTTGGATTGGCGCTGAAGGACAACTCTTTTGCTATGCAGACAACACGTTTAAATCGCTGCCAATAAACAAGGAAGAAACAACTTCAGTTTACAGCATTTCTGAAGGCCCGGACAAAAACATTTGGGTGGGTACCTCAGATGGCCTTTATATCGCCGACTCCGATCTAACCCAAATAGAGCGCTTTGACTTTAGCGAGAATATTAGCGCCAACAATATAAATTTCATCGTTCAGCTACAAGATGATCAAATGGCCATCGGTACAAATAACGGGCTGTACATAATCGGCGAAGATCAATTTGCACATTACTCTACCTACGAAGGTTTGAAAAGTGCAGAATCGAATCAAAACTCCGAGCATCTAAGCGGCGAAAATCTCTGGTTTGGCACAACATCGGGTACGGTAAAATTCAATCTTCAAAAAAAATCGCGAACAAATATAAAAGCACCTGAAGTCAACATCTCAAAAGTTGAACTCTTCCTGGAAGAGCCGAACTGGAAAGAAATTTCCGACAGCATTTCCATCGAATCGGGTTTGCCCGTTGATCCTACCCTACCCCATCACCAGAATTACTTTACCTTTCACTTCGCCGGAATTTCACTCTCAAATCCAAAAAAGGTTCGGTACCGCTATAAGCTCGAAGGTGTAGACGAAAACTGGCTTGGCCCAACCACATCGAATACGGCCACTTACGCGTACTTACCACACGGAGACTACACCTTTGTCGTTGAAAGTTTTTCAGAATCAAACCCGGGTCTCGTATCAAAAGCAGCGTTTCCTTTCAAAATTACGCCGCCGTTTTATTTAACTCCCTGGTTTTTTGTATTCGCCATTTTATTTGTACTCACCCTACTTTTTGTCATTTATCAAAATCGAATAAGGAAAGAGCGCGAAAAACGGGCTAATCTACAGCTACAGTTTCAATCCAGGCTTATGGAGTTAGAATCACAAAGTCTGAATTCCAGCATGAATCGGCATTTTATTTTTAATGCGCTCAATTCTATTCAGTATTACATTAACATGCAAGATCGGAAGTCGGCCAATAAATACCTTACTTCCTTCGCTAAGTTAATTCGCAAAAACCTAGATAGCAGCCAGGAAAACCAAACGAGTCTAAAAGAAGAGCTGGAGCGTTTAGAGCTATACCTATCACTGGAACAAATGCGCTTTCAGGGAAAATTTGAGTACGAGATCAAAATTGACCCGGAAGTGGATGAAGAAGCGGTAGACATTCCTTCGATGATGCTGCAACCCTTTCTTGAAAACAGCATCTGGCACGGTATACTGCCATCCAAAAAATTTGGTTTGATCAGATTGGAGATTACTTCGCATGAAGATCACATTACTATAGAAATTACAGATAACGGAATTGGCCTGGATGCCAGTCTGGCTAAAAAAGCATATTCAAACGGAAACGGACACACTTCAAAGGGGATTGATATAACTCAAAACAGAATGACCCTGTACAAACGCATGACAGGGCTGCATTATGAAGTTACAGGCCCCATCAATGCAAACGACGAAAGGGGTAGATCTGCCGGAACTAAAGTTATTATTCGCCTCCCCAAAAACCAAAATAATGCTAAAGCAAAAAGAAATCCACAATCAATTTGGGAAAATTGATCCTTTTTCCTATTTTTACGGTTGAGTTATGCAGTTACGAAAAATTACATATCATATTATTCTTTTCCTTTTTGCCGCAGTTGCTGTGTCTTGCGCAAAAGATGAGTTAGAGGCTCCCAATGAGACACCCAATGTTAGAGCAATAGAAGAAGGCTCTGTTCAGGATGCGGGAAATGAAAACAAAACGCGAAATCACCAATACGACGTTCGCAACAGTGGCGATTTAGAAATAAATGATGACGGTGATGAAGAAGATGAAGGAAGAAATCCAGATAAAGCAAATTAATTAATTCTATACAAATTTTAAGCCCGCCTTGAGCGGGCTTTTTTTTTGCGCAAACCTGATAAAACAATTGAATTTTATTAAATTTATACAGTGCTCTACCATCCGGAAGTCCTTTTAATATAAAGCTCTAATAAAGACAAGGACGGTGTTTTTGGATTCGAAAGGAAAATAACTTTTTGACCTAATACACTTTACATACCCCTGTAAATAGCCGGAATAATTAACATGTCTAACAAAGCATCAAATCAGGTTCACGAACTCATTCGCGCTCTGTCGAGCACGGAAAAGAGATATTTCAGTGTTTTTGCAAACCGCCACCAAACCAAATCGAAGAAAAATTACCTCAGGCTGTTTGAAGCAATCGACCATCAGGAAGTGTACAATGAAGACGAACTCATCGATCGCTTTCGAGGAGAAGCTTTTGCAAAGCACTTTTCGATTGCCAAGAACAGACTCTACCATCAAATTCTAAAATCTCTGGATGCATTTTATGCGCAGGATTCCACGGAGGCTGAAATCAATCAGTATTTGCACTATTCTGAAATCCTTTTCCAAAAAGCCCTGTACAACCAGTGTAGAAAATTATTAAACACCGCTTCCAAAATGGCTGAGAATGCCGAAAAGTGGGGAGCGCTTCTTCAAATTCTGAGAAGAAAAAAACGGCTTGCAGAAATTACAAATTACGAAAATGCAAAAGGAGGAGATCCCAGGGAATTATACGATCTCGAACGAAGCGTTCTCAAAAAACTCGAAGTGGAAACCCACTTGTGGAAATCTAAAAGCGACATTTTTCAAATGCTTTTTCAAAAAGGACAAGCTCGCGAAAAAGCAGATTCCAAAGTGTTGAAAAATAAACTTCGCGAGATTGTTCGCCACGAAAAAAAGGCCGATCTCACCTTCGAAGCGAAGTATTTAATATACCAAACGAAGAGCGCCTATTATTTTGCGCTCGGAAAATACCGAGAGACCTACGAGAACCTCAAGGCAAATGCAGAACTTCTGAGTAACAACCGCGATTTAATAAAAGACGAGCCGTCTATGTACTTCGCCATATTGTCAAACCTAACATACGTTTGCGCCAAGCTGAACAAATTTGACGAAGTAGATAAATACCTGGATTTAACACGTGCACTTCCGCGAGAGCTCAAGCAGAAAGTAACGCCCGATTTAGAGTTGCGCATATTCACCACTACTTACAGTTTAGATGTGGCCATTTGCAACTTATCGGGAAACCGCAAAAAAGCACTTCACCTCTTACCCGAACTTAAGTCGAAGCTGAAAACGTGGTCTTCCAAACTCAGCGATATCCGAAAAGCGGGCTTCTACCACGGCATTTCTCTGATGCATTTTTTACTCGATGATTATAAGGAAGCCCTCAAGTGGAACAACGAACTTTTGAACTCCATACCCATTGACAAGGCGGAAGATCACTACAACTTTGGACAAATGTTTCACCTTGTTATTCACTACGAACTGGGCAATTTCGACGTGGTTGCCAACGCGGTAAAGAGCCTTTCCCGAAGCTTAGAAAACCGACAGCGTAGATATAAATTCGAAAACCTTTTTTTGCGCTTAATGGAATCAATTGACACAAAAGAGCAAGGTATCCCCAGGGTAGCTTTTGAGCAATTTCACGAAAAATTAGCTCTTCTCGAAAATGACCGTTTTGAGAAAACGGTCTTTGAATATTTCGACTTTAAATCGTGGGCAGAATCAAAACTCTACGAAAAGCCTTTTTCTGCAATTTTGCAGAAAAGCATTTCTACCAAAGACGTTTTATAACCGAGTTCGATTATTCTTCATGATTCAGACCGCCTACAAATTATTCGTTTCACTCACCCTTCGGGCTCCCGCTGGTCGTGAGGTCGCTAGCGCTTAGTTGTGGGTTTCATGTGTTCGTGTTTATTTTTAAAAGGTCACACCTGGCCGCCGGCAGGCGGGTGGAGCTCGCCATTTTCGATGACCTTTAGTTGTAAATACTCTTGGGAAGGCTCGGTTCAACTAAAAATTGTGAAGAACAAAGCGTAAGCGATCTCTTTATAGCCTTTGAAAATAAACACTCTTAAAAAATAGCGGGCTATTTTGAACTATTTTTAGGCAGAAAAGCGCTGTTTATAGGTGGAATAGCAAAATTCTTTCCCATAAAAGCCGATATACTGCATTTCCTTTTCGCGCCATAGCCCGCTACCTGCCCTCCGGGAGGCGGGTGACTTTGAAAATGAACGTTATTCGCATATTTATGCTTTCAGCGGTGCTCATGAGATCGCTCGTGCCTCGCTAAGTTGTATATCAACTTTTACGAAACTCTGAATCTCCGAATAATAGGCGAACTCAGGTTTATAAGTTTTCCTTCTTTGCCTTTATAAATGCATCCCAGCCCTGCGCGGTAAGTTCATGAGCAGAACCATCTCTCGCAATCATCTGCGATGCGCTTCCTTCGGAAACATGGCCGATAAATGAGAAATTGGGATTCCCTTTCAATTTTTCAAAGTCGCCCTGGCTTATGGTAAAAAGCAACTCGTAATCTTCGCCTCCATTGAGGGCGCACAGCGTGGGATCAATGTTAAATTTTTCGGCTGTGTTGATCACCGTTGGGTCGATCGGAATTTTTTCTTCGTAAAGAATTAGTCCCATTTCACTCCGATCGGCTAAATGCAGTGTTTCTGAAGCAAGTCCGTCAGAAATATCGATCATAGAAGTTGGAACTACTCCTACTTGATCCAGCAATTTCACCACATCTTTTCGGGCTTCCGGCTTAAGCTGTCGCTCTAAAATATAATCGTAACCTTCCAGATCAGGCTGTACGCCCGGAGTGGATTCGTAAACCGCTTTTTCGCGCTCTAAAACCTGCAGCCCCATGTAAGCAGCGCCCAGGTCGCCCGAAACCACTAAAATATCTTTGTCTTTCGCCCCCGATCGATAGGCGATTTTATTCTGCTCCACCACTCCTCTGGCGGTGATGCTGATTACCAGTCCGCTCTTAGAACTAACCGTATCTCCACCTACCATATCGACCTCGTAAATTTCACAAGCCAGTTTAATTCCGGCGTAGAGCTCTTCAATGGCTTCTACAGAGAAGCGGTTGCTCAGCCCAAGAGAAACGAGAATTTGCTCCGGTACACCGTTCATGGCAAAAATATCAGAGAAATTTGCAATTGCCGCCTTATATCCCAAGTGCTTTAGCGGGGCGTAACTCAAATCGAAGTGCACGCCTTCCATGAGCATATCGGTGGTAAGCAGACTGAACTGATCGCCTTCTTGGATTACGGCGGCATCGTCTCCGATCCCCATCTTTGTTGATTTCTTTACAGGTTTTACGCCTTCCGAAATAAGCTTTATAAGTCCGAATTCGCCTAGTGTACTTAACTCTGTTCTATCCATAATTCCCCAGTTTGAACGGCAAAGATAGGGGCTTTTAAACATCTTGATAAGATTGGGCTATCAAGCCATTTTGAATCAGCATGAAATAAGCTTGTGTGGGAGTGCAAACTTGGCTATTTTTGTACTGCGATAGGTTATTTATAACCAGTCTAAATAAATGCTAATTGCACCAAACTTTTGTATAGCGCAATTGTTTAAATCTTGATATTATGATTAAAGTTAAAGACAGTGCCCGTCAGGAAGTAGAACGTTTGATTCACCAAAAAGGTGAAGCCGACGATTCTTTCATTCGAGTTGGAGTAAAAGGTGGTGGATGCAGCGGTTTAATGTACGAATTAGATTTTGACCGCGAGATGAAAGACGACGATAAGATCTTTGAAGACAACGGAGTTAAAATCGTAGTCGATAAAAAAAGCTACCTGTATCTTATTGGTACCGAACTCGATTTCTCAGGCGGGTTGAATGGCAAGGGATTTACATTTATCAATCCCAATGCTAACAGAACATGTGGATGTGGCGAGAGCTTTTCCATTTAAAATTTGAATTACATGGCAAGCGAAGAAGAATTACTTAAGGAAGTAACGAAAAACGAATATAAGTACGGATTTACAACGAATATTTTATCCGACAAAGCTCCCAAAGGGCTGAGCGAAGATATTATTCGGTTGATCTCCAAGAAAAAAAACGAGCCGGAGTGGCTGCTTGAATTCAGGCTTGATTCTTACCGAAAATGGCTGAAGATGAAAGAGCCAGATTGGGCACACGTGAAATATGAAAAACCAAATTTTCAGGATATTCACTATTACGCCGCCCCTCAGCCGAAGAAGAAACTCGAAAGCCTGGATGAAGTTGACCCGGAATTATTGAATACGTTCGAAAAACTCGGCATATCAATCGACGAGCAAAAGAAACTCACTGGTGTTGCGGTTGATGTCGTTATGGACAGCGTTTCAGTAGCAACGAGCTTTAAGAAAAAACTGGGTGAGTTGGGAATTATCTTTTGCTCCTTCAGCGAAGCGGTTCAAAACCATCCCGAATTGGTTAGAAAATACATGGGTAAGGTTGTTCCGAAATCAGACAATTTTTACGCTGCCCTAAACAGTGCAGTTTTCACCGATGGGTCGTTCGCATACATTCCGCCGGGAGTAAAATGCCCTATGGAACTCAGCACCTATTTTAGAATCAACGAAGCCCAAACGGGTCAGTTTGAGCGAACGCTTGTAGTTGCCGATAAGGGTAGCTACGTGAGCTATCTCGAAGGGTGCACTGCTCCCATGCGAGATGAAAACCAGCTTCACGCTGCCGTAGTTGAACTCATTGCCCTGGACGACGCGGAGATTAAATACTCCACCGTTCAAAACTGGTATCCCGGAAACAGTGAAGGAAAAGGCGGAATTTACAATTTCGTAACCAAACGAGGTTTATGCGAAACTAATTCCAAAATTTCCTGGACGCAAGTGGAAACGGGTTCGGCTGTAACGTGGAAATATCCATCATGCATATTAAAAGGCGACAACTCTGTAGGTGAATTCTACTCTGTTGCCGTAACAAACAATCACCAACAAGCCGATACCGGAACTAAGATGCTTCACATTGGTAAGAACACCAAAAGCACCATTATTTCCAAAGGTATCTCCGCAGGTGTCAGCAATAACTCCTACAGGGGTTTGGTAAAAATAAACAAGGGTGCCACCAATGCCCGAAATTTTTCGCAGTGCGACTCATTGCTTATGGGCGACAGATGCGGTGCGCACACTTTCCCATACATTGAAACGAGCAATAGCTCTGCTCAGGTAGAACACGAGGCCACCACATCTAAAATTGGTGAAGATCAAATTTTCTACTGTCTGCAAAGAGGGATAAGCGAAGAAAAAGCGATAAGCCTGATTGTAAACGGCTATTGCAAAGACGTCCTAAATAATTTGCCCATGGAATTTGCTGTGGAAGCGCAAAAATTACTTGCAATTTCACTCGAAGGAAGTGTGGGATAAAAACTGTATTAAAATCACAAGATGTTAGAAGTAAAAAACTTACGAGCTAAAATAGAAGGAAAAGAAATTTTGAAGGGACTGAGTATGAAAGTCAATCCCGGAGAAGTTCACGCCATTATGGGACCGAATGGAAGCGGAAAGAGTACGCTGGCTTCGGTACTTGCCGGAAATGAAGATTTCGAAGTTTCGGAGGGAACCGTAAGCTACAAGGGCGAGAATTTGTTGGAAATGGAGCCCGATGTGCGCTCGCATAAAGGAGTTTTCCTGGCCTTTCAATATCCGGTAGAAATACCCGGTGTGAGCAACATAAATTTTTTAAAGGCGGCCATTAACGAGCGTCGCGAAGCTCACGGACAGGAACCTATAACGGCTAAAGAATTCTTAAAACGAGTAAAAGAAAAAGCATCACTGGTTGAGCTCGACAATAAATTAACCAATAGATCGGTTAACGAAGGCTTTTCGGGTGGGGAGAAAAAGCGGAATGAAATATTCCAAATGGCTATGCTAGACCCAACGCTTTGCATTCTCGACGAAACAGACAGCGGGCTTGACATAGACGCTTTAAAAATAGTAGCAAACGGCGTGAACCAATTGCGTAGTAAAGACCGCTCTTTCATTATCGTAACGCACTACCAAAGGCTTTTAGACTACATCGTTCCCGATTTTGTGCACGTATTGTACGATGGAAAAATCGTAAAAACAGGAGGTAAAGAACTCGCTCTTGAACTGGAAGAAAAGGGATACGATTGGATTAAAGAAGAACAAAATCCGGTAGAAGCGTAATTATGGAAACACTTATTGAAGAGACTAAAATCTCGGCGCTCGCTACATCTCTATCTGGAAGTTTTTCAAATAAGATTCCCGACCATTTCAAAAACACCGCTGAAAGAGCAACGGGATTAATGAGCGGTTTGGAGTTTCCGAGTACGCGAGATGAGTATTGGAAATACACGCGAACCGCACAAATTTCGAAAGTCGATTGGAAGTTTTCAGATGAAATCTTTAATGCCGAAATACCCGCTCACATATCGGGGCCAAAAATTGTATTTGTTAATGGCCACCTAAATAGTGAGCTAAGCGACTTAAACGCAAATGCGAATTTCGAAATTGGGCCATTTCACGAATCAAATCTCGATGTAGAAAAAGAATTTGAGCCTTACGAAGATTTCAGAACAAATCCTTTTCTGGCTCTGAACAAAGCAATGCCACAAAACGGTTATGTTCTGCGCGTTTCGGCCAAATCCAATATTGAAAATACTATAGCGGTTGTAAATATCTACACGGGCGATAAAGTTATTTCACAGCCTAAGAATGTAGTAGTGCTGGAAAAAGGTAGTTCTGCTAAAATCAAGGAATACCATATCCACACCAAAAACTCCGGCAAAACCTTTGCCAATACGCACAGTTCTTTTGTTGTAGGGCGCAATGCGCAATTGGGAATCGATATCTTGCAATACGGTTCCGATGAATCTTTTCATCTTCAAAATGCGGATTTTCTGCTAGACAGAGATTCCAGAGTTGTGCAAAACACCTTTACCCAAGAGGGAAACTGGACCAGGAATAACACCAATGTGCGCATTCAGGGCGAAAATGTAAATGCGAATTTGAACGGTTTTTATATTCCTTCGGGAACAGAACATATCGATAATCACACCATCATAGATCACGAAAAAAGCAATAGTGAATCAAATGAGCTTTATCGAGGTGTACTTTTAGATAAATCTGTCGGGGTCTTTAACGGGAAAGTTTTTGTGAGGCAGGATGCTCAGAAAACAAATGCTTTTCAGAGCAATGGCAATGTTCTCATCAGCGATACTGCAACGATGAATTCAAAGCCCGAACTGGAAATTTACGCCGACGATGTAAAGTGCAGCCACGGCAGTACCACGGGGCAACTCAACGACGAAGCTATTTATTACTTGCAAACCCGTGGTGTTCCAAAAAAATTAGCTCGAAAAATGCTTATTTCTGCTTTTGCAGAAGATGTCTTGAAACACTTAGTGAGTGAAGATATACGTGGAGAAATAGAAGAGAAGATAGATACCAAGCTAGCGAAGTAAGATGATTGAAGAACAGACATTGAAGAAGATAGCGAATGCACATATCACAGAGCAGTTTCCCATTCTGAAAAGAAAAATTCACGGGAAACCACTCGTTTATTTCGATAATGCAGCATCGTCGCAGAAGCCACAAAGGGTAATAGATGCCGTTTCGAATTATTACAGCAACCACCACAGCAACGTGCACCGCGGCGTGCATACGCTAAGTCAAATTGCTACAGAAAAATTTGAAGCAGCTCGCATTCGGCTTCAGAAGTTTGTGAACGCAGAGTCATCTCAAGAAATCATTTTTACCAAAGGCTGTACCGATGCTATTAATCTGGCTTGGGACCATAAACCCCGTTCACGAGATGGTGAGCGAATCTAAAAAAATGGGTGCGCTTACACTTATTGATGGTGCACAATCTGCACCGCATATGCGAATAAATGTGCGGGAAATAGATTGCGATTTTTACGTTCTTTCCGGTCATAAAATGTACGGCCCTACCGGCACGGGAGTTCTATTCGCCCGCAAAAGCGTGATGGAGGAAATGCCCCCATATCAGGGTGGAGGAGAAATGATAAAAACGGTGACGTTTAAGGAAACAACCTACAATGATTTGCCCTTTAGATACGAAGCTGGAACTCCCAACATAGCCGGCGCCATTGGCCTGGCCGAAGCTGCGGATTTTATGGCCGATATAGGGATAGAAAAAATAGAAGAAATTGAACATCACTTAACCGCATATGCGCATCAAAAACTCAGTGAAATAGAGGGCATTCGGTTTATAGGTACTGCACCGCAGAAAACCAGTGTGGTTTCTTTTCTTATTGAAGGTACGCACCCCACAGATGTGGGAACTATAATTGACAAGCTCGGATACGCCGTAAGAACGGGGCATCACTGCACCCAGCCACTTATGGATAAATACGGAATCCCGGGTACGGTGCGCGCATCGTTTAGCGCATACAACACCACCGACGAAATTGACGGATTTTCAAATGCCGTGGCGAAAGCCGCTAAAATGTTGAGATAATATGAGTGATTCCATTCAGAAAATAGAAGATGAAATTGTAGAAGAGTTTGAATTCTTCCCCGATTGGATGGAGAAGTACGAGCACATTATCGATTTGGGCAAGAATTTGCCGCTCATTGATTCGGAGCGTAAAATAGATGAAAACCTGATCAAGGGATGTCAGTCTCAGGTTTGGCTGGACGCCGAATTAAACGAAGATTGCATTTCGTATAAGGCCGATAGCGACGCAGTAATTACCAAAGGCATTATCGCACTAATGATCAGGGTGCTCAATGGACAAAAGCCCGAAGACATCGTAAAAGCAGATTTGAGCTTTATCGACAAAATAGGTTTAAAAGAGCACCTCTCACCCACCCGTTCCAATGGGCTGGTTTCGATGATTAAGCAAATGAAACTTTACGCCGTTGCATTTCAGGCCAAAACTCAACAGTCATGAATAAAAGAGAACTTGAGAATACCATTATAGATGTTATTAAGACCATCTATGATCCCGAGATTCCCGTTGATATCTACGAGCTGGGGCTGATTTACAATATTGAGATCAGCGATGATCTGGAGGTAAAGGTTGATATGACTCTCACATCTCCTTCGTGCCCTGTGGCAGAATCGCTCCCGGCCGAAGTAGAACAGAAAATAGAGGGGATAGACCAGGTGAAAAAGGCGATTGTAGAAATCACTTTCGAGCCGCCCTGGGACAAGGAAATGATGAGTGAAGAAGCCCAACTCGAACTCGGATTTTTATGAGCGAAAAAGAGACCATTGTAAATAAAGTTGCCA
>JAIVHP010000383.1:1531-5170 GCA_020201045.1 Flavobacteriales bacterium | reverse complement strand
GGGCACTCCGGGCAGCCCAGGTTGCAGGCCGTGGTGGGCTCTATGGATATCGATGCCGGAAGGCCCCACTGATGGGGTTTTTTGTGTACCCGTGAATAGTGATACCCCGCCAAGAGCTTTGTCATATTGGAATATCGCCGAAGCGAGCCGTTTTTCAGGTAATATTTGGCTTGATGGTAATCGCCTTTTTCCACAGGGCTAAATTAAGACCATATTTGAGAAGAAATCGAATATACCCGACCAACTTTATAAGATAATCTATCTTATATTTGTGCTCCTTACGCAGGAGTCTAGCGAATGTGGGAAAAAACAGCCGGCTTTATACTTAGAAACCGCTTGGCGCTGTTGGCTGTAATTTTAGTCATCACCGTTTTTATGGGGTATCAGGCGCAATTTGTAACCATGAGTTACAAGTTTGGCGGCATCTTGCCCAAAGACGACAGCACACAAGTGGAATACGACCGATTTACAGAGCGCTTTTCGGAAGATGGAAACGTGCTTGTGCTCGGAGCAAAAGACCAAAAATTTCACGACTATCCCATTTTTGCCGATTGGTACGAATTGGGAAATAACCTACGCGAAATTGACGGTGTGGACAGCGTGTTTTCCGAAGCCCATCTTTTTACCCTGGTCAAGAATGCAGAAGAGCGGAAGTTTGACCTGGAGCGCGTGGTGAGCCGAAAGCCTCAATCGAGCGAAGAAGTAGACAGCCTTAAAAAAATCATAAACAGCCTTAAGTTTTACGAGGGATTGCTCTATAACGACAGCACCAACGCCAGCCTGATGATGTTGTTTACCAACCGCGATAAGTTCAACTCTGAAGAGCGGGTGGAAGTGGTAGAAAATATTGAAGCCACGGTAGCTGCCTTTAGCGAAAAAACAGGGCTTGACGTTCACCTTTCAGGACTTCCCTACATCAGAACCATGCAAACCGCCAAGATTAAGCAGGAGCTGGGAATGTTTGTAGGTCTGGCGGCGGCCATTACAGCATTGCTGATGTTCTTGTTTTTCAAGAGTTTTCGTGTGATGGCCATCAGCTTGCTGGTTGTAATCATCGGGGTAATCTGGTCGCTTGGAACCATTTCCCTTCTCGGGTTTCAGATTAGCGCGTTAATGGGCTTAATACCTCCGCTCATCATTGTAATTGGTGTTCCCAACTGCGTGTTTCTGCTCAATAAATACCACAGCGAATTTCGAAATCACGGCAATCAAATTAAGGCGCTTAGCCGGGTCATCCAAAAGGTGGGAAATGCCACATTTATGACCAATGCTACTACGGCGATGGGCTTTGCTACATTCATTTTTACCCAAAGCGCCATGCTGAAGGAATTTGGAATCGTGGCATCCATAAATATCCTCGGGGTGTTTTTTCTTTCGCTGATAATTATCCCCGGGCTGTTTAGCTTTATAGCACCCCCAAAGGCGCGTCACACCAAGCACCTGGAGCGCACTTGGGTGGAAAAAGTGGTGAAATATCTGGAGAATTTGGTGCTCAGCCACAGAAAACTCACCTATGCGGGTACCATAATCGTGGTGGGATTGAGTTTGTATGGGATAACGCTCGTTCGGGCAACGGGAAACATCGTTGATGACTTGCCCAAGGACGATAAGATTATAACCGACCTTAACTTTTTCGAAGAAAACTTTGCGGGCGTCATGCCACTTGAGATTCTGGTGAATACCCGCGACAGCTCTAAGGTTACATCCGGCAAGACCTTGCGCAAGATTGAAAATCTCCAGAATACCCTTGAATCCTATCCGGAAATATCGCGGTCACTCGCCATAACCGACGCGGTTAAATTTGCAAAACAGGCCTACTATAATGGTTCGCCCGCAAAATACAGTCTGATTTCGGGATACGAGAAGTCGTTTATCGCCCCTTACCTGCGCGGCAATGAAAGCGATGTGAGCGGCGTATCGCAAATTTTTCTCGACTCCACCCAGCAAACAACGCGCATCACGGCTCAAATTGCCGATATTGGTACCAGCGAGCTGGACACGCTCATGAAAAGCTTAAAGCCTAAGGTCTACGAAATTTTTCCGAAGGAAGACTACAAAGTAACCTTAACGGGAACGAGTATCGTATTTTTGGATGGCACAGACTACCTCGTAAAAAATCTGTTTATAAGTCTGGCTATCGCCGTAACGGTAATTGCCATACTGATGGCGCTCTTGTTTAATTCGGCGCGTATGGTATTAATTTCGCTGCTGCCAAACCTTATTCCGCTCTTGTTTACCGGCGGCTTAATGGGTTTCCTCGGAATTCCCATCAAACCTTCAACGATTTTGGTTTTTAGTATAGCCTTCGGGATATCAGTTGACGATACCATTCACTTTTTGTCTAAGTACCGGCAAGAGCTCAAAGTTCGATCGTGGGATGTACATACCTGCATCATTCGGGCGGTACACGAAACCGGAGTGAGCATGATATACACTTCAATCATCTTGTTTTTTGGGTTTTTGGTTTTTACCGCTTCCAATTTCGGTGGAACCGTGGCACTCGGTATGCTGGTATCGGTAACACTTCTCGTAGCGATGATTTCCAACCTGGTGCTGCTGCCCAGCATGTTGATGTCGTTTCACAAAAGCATTGTCACCAAATCGTTTCAGGAGCCATTTCTTCAAATTGTAAACGAAGAAGAAGACATTGAATTGGACAGCCTCGAAATAAGAAAATCGAAAAATCCGGAAGAATGAAGGGAATCATTTTAGCCGGGGGATCTGGTACGCGCCTTTATCCGCTCACCATAGCCGTAAGCAAGCAGCTTATGCCCGTGTACGACAAACCCATGATTTACTATCCCCTCTCTACCTTGATGAGCGCGGGTATAAACGAGATTTTAATTATATCTACCCCCCGTGATATGCCCAGCTTCAAACATCTTTTGGGCGATGGCAGCCGGCTGGGGTGCACGTTTGCCTATGCCGTTCAGGAAGAGCCTAACGGACTCGCTCAGGCATTTGTAATTGGCGAAGAGTTTATTGGAACCGATAAGGTAGCTTTAATCCTGGGAGATAATATTTTTTATGGAATGGGATTGGAGAAATTGCTCCGGGCCAATACCGATCCCGATGGCGGAATTGTTTACGCCTACCACGTTTCGGATCCCGAACGCTATGGCGTGGTGGATTTCGATAAAGATCAAAAAGCGCTGTCGATTGAAGAAAAGCCCAAAAATCCCAAGTCGAATTACGCCGTTCCGGGACTTTATTTCTACGATAACGAAGTAATTGAAATTGCAAAGTCGCTAAAGCCAAGCGCCCGCGGCGAATATGAGATTACCGATGTGAATAAGGTCTACCTTGAGCGCGGAAAGCTACAGGTGGCTATCTTAGACCGCGGAACAGCATGGCTCGATACCGGAACCTTTCCATCGCTTATGCAGGCGGGGCAGTTTGTTGAAGTAATTGAAGACCGGCAGGGCCTTAAAATTGGATGTATCGAAGAAATCGCCTATGAAATGGGATTTATTTCAGCCGAGGAGCTCAACAAAATAGCGCAACCACTGGTTAAAAGCGGCTACGGACAGTACCTTCTGAATTTGATTAAATGATTGATTCTATTCGCAGAGAATTTGAGCAGGTACTGCAGCACTACTGCGATTCGTTACCCGATTCGGCTCTGTATCATCCGGTAAA
>JAIVHP010000383.1:0-1332 GCA_020201045.1 Flavobacteriales bacterium | reverse complement strand
GAAGCCTACAAGCAAATTGCACAAACCGGAGTTGCTCGCCTGGCAGAAGTTCTCCAGGTTTTTAATACTACATCGATAGAAGTTTGCGAAGGCCAACAGCGCGATATGGATTTCGAGCAGCGCACCGAAGTGAGTGTCGATGAATACATCGAAATGATTCGCCTTAAGACCGCTGTTCTCATCGGGTGTGCGCTTGAAATTGGCGCCATGCTGGCCGGAGCGGATGAAAGAGACGCCTGCAGCCTCTACGAATTTGGCAAGCTCGCCGGCCTGGGCTTTCAATTGCAAGACGATTACCTCGATGCCTTTGGCGACCCAGAGAGATTTGGAAAGCAAGTGGGAGGAGATATCATCTCCAACAAAAAAACCTTTCTGAGCATTCGGGCACTGGAGAAAGCGCAGGGAGATAAGGCCACTGAGCTTCGGAGTATTATTTACGACAACGCGATTTCAAACTCCACCGAAAAAGTCGACCGGGTTATTTCCATTTACCGCAATTTAGAAATCGACAAAGAAACGCGTCAAAAGTCTGCCTTTTACTTCGAAAGTGCGCGCGAAGCGCTTTCTGAAGTCTCGCTGTCGCACGAGCAGAAAACGGGATTTAGGGAGTTGCTCGCATTTTTGGAAGGCCGGAAGACTTAAGAGCCTATCATATAAATTAATAGATAACTTACTGATGATGAGCCAAGAGCATTTAGCGAAATCCCGGACTTGCTCCGGGGTCAGCGAAGCAATCCCGAACTTGTTTCGGGGCTTTCCATCCCTTCTGCGGAGCTATTTTTATTTTTTGGATCTTCTTTTAAATGATTTACGCAGCTCGCAAATACCTTAGTTTCTTTTTTCTTTTTTTCCAATGAGAATCACAACATAGACTAAAATTTGATTGCGCTGTGGCACCAGTCTCTCTGCGTCCTTTGCGCATCCTTTGCGATCTCCGCGTGAACCCTAGAGACATGGCGCATTTCACGCAAATATTCGGACTCCGCAGAATTGCGGAGGGTCGCAGAGTATTTCGCAGATACTGGGACTCCGCCGCATGGCGGAGGTGCGCAGAGCCCGGCGGAGTTCAAGCATCCGCCATGCGTCGGATAACAAGCGTCAGCGCTATTTTTTTCGGACAGCTATCAAATAACTAAATGTCTTTATTTTTGATAACCAGTTAAATATCAGTTATCAAAATAGATAATAGCATCAGCGCTCATAGGGAAACTATCATATAACATAATCACTAACTTCCTGATGTTGAGCCAAGAGAATTTCGCGAAATCCCGAACTCGTTTCGGGGATCTCAGTCCCCACCGCCCTTCGGCGGAGCATAAGCATCAGTGCTAT
>JAIVHP010000382.1 GCA_020201045.1 Flavobacteriales bacterium | reverse complement strand
TTGCCCGATGTGGCGTAAAAAACACCGTCCAGTTCTTCGTAAAGCAACGTCTCGGGCGAGATGCTGGTGTTGAGCACAGCAGTGCCCCCATTGCTGTAATTGTAGCGATACAGGCCCTGATCTGTGGAAAACACAAAAACGCCATTTTCAATTTCAACAACAGCTTTTAAGGTTTCGCCCGGACGGCTATAGACGGGTGCAATAAGCTCAGAACCCCGGGTGAGCACAGCTAACTCGACCCCTTCGGCGCCATCTTCCCAAAGAAAAAACTGATCGATATCCTTTTCGAAAACTCCGATTACCGGACCGCTCGTAGCGTATGAACTCAGCAGTAAACCAGCTTTGGCGTACTCGCTTAGGACATACTGATCGGCGGTAACCCGCTTCTCATACAAAAAGTATTCATTTCCAAAATCGAAACTTCTCACGGGCCTGAACCCTGGGAATAAGTTGGCCGCATAAAGCCCTTCGGCATTTTTGTCGAGCACCCTGGCGCGGGGCTCGTCTTGCAAAAGGATAAAGTTTTCGGTGTCGTGATTGTAATCCAGTCCCCGAAAATAGGGAATGGACGGATCTCCCAAATTGGTGTAGGAGATTTGAATTTCACCTTCATCGAGGTTGTAAAAGTGCGCATCGCCCACCAGGCCCGCGGCCACACCGATAATATTCTGCCGGTAATTCAAGGCCGCACCCTGAAAATCTACGAAACTATTCAATAGATGGTCCCAGTTCTGAAGGGATGAACCCTTGTAAATATCCACATTGTTAAAGCTATATGTCACCGCGACAAATTGGTCTATTTGGCGGGGTATCGCGCTTACATTTACTTGTTTGTAAGCCGAGCTGGTATTCTCACCATCACCGGCGCGCACTGCAAAATAATAAGGGCCCGAAGTGAGAAAGGGTTCATTGAAATACCACTCATACCCAAACTCCACTTCGGTACCAGAAGTATTGAAGCGCACCGGGTCTGTAACCGTCGAAAAATTTTGGTCGAGCAAGTCAATTTCTACGTAAGCTACGCGTTCATTGTCTGTAATGGTCGCGCTCACCAAAAAGGTATCGATAGATGATATGGGTTGATTTTCGAAGGGATCGGATATAAAAATCCTTGGCGGGTCTTCGTCTCCTTCTTCCTTACAGCCATACAGAACAATTACAAGGCAAGCCACCACTGCAATACAAGCGGTATGAACAAGTGTTAAAAACCGGGCTGTAAAACTTTTCATATCACTGAATCAATAAAGAATTGACTGTCGAATACACAATACTATCTTTGAGCTTATGGATGAAATTTCGCAAAAAAAGGGCGAAGGTAGAAGAACAAAGCGCTCTAATTTACCTGTACAAAACAATGAACTCGGCAAAATCCCCCCACAGGCTATTGATTTAGAAGAAGCTGTGCTGGGAGCCTTGATGCTCGAAAAGAACGCAGTAAACGATGTAATAGACATATTAAAACCCGAATCTTTTTACCGCGAGACGCATCAAAAGATCTACGCGGTAATACAGGAGCTGTTTCAGCGCTCTGAGCCGATTGATATTTTAACGGTGGTAGCGGAATTGCGAAAGCGCGGCGAACTCGACCTGGTCGGTGGCGGATACTACATCAGCTACCTTACAAACCGCGTTGCCAGCTCGGCAAACATCCAGTTTCACGCGCGGATTATTTCTCAGAAGCACATTCTGCGGGAGCTGATACGCATTTCGTCAGATACCATTCGCGAGGCTTATGAAGAGAGCACCGATGTATTTGAGCTCCTCGACAAAGCCGAAAGAGACCTTTTTACCGTAGCCCAGGGGAATATCCGAAAGGATTACGACACCATGGCCGACGTGCTTAAGCTCGCCATAGAGGGAATAGAAGCCGCCAAGAAAAACGTGGATGGGGTAAGTGGTGTGCCCACGGGATTTACTGCACTAGACCGCGTAACTTCGGGATGGCAAAAATCAGACATGATCATCATCGCCGCCCGCCCGGGTATGGGTAAAACAGCCTTTGTGCTTTCCATGGCCCGGAATATGGCGGTAGATTTCAACGTGCCCGTCGCTATATTCTCCCTTGAGATGGCTTCGGTGCAGTTGGTAAACCGATTGATCTCTGGTGAAACCGGAATTCGCGGTGAAAAAATAAGAAAGGGAAATCTGGAAGACCACGAGTTTACCCAGCTCCATACGCGTATTAAAAAGCTCGCCAAAGCGCCGATCTATATTGACGACACGCCATCGTTATCCATATTTGAACTCCGCGCCAAAGCGAGAAGGCTGAAATCAAAGCACGATATTCAATGTATTATCGTTGACTACTTGCAGCTAATGACCGCGGGAAGCGATAAAGGTAACCGCGAACAAGAAATCAGTATGATCTCGCGTTCTATTAAAACGATTGCCAAGGAACTGAACATACCGATTATCGCTTTATCGCAGCTAAGCCGTGCAGTAGAAACTCGTGGTGGAGACAAGCGACCTATGCTTTCAGACTTGCGGGAGTCGGGAGCGATAGAGCAAGACGCCGATATTGTGTCGTTTATTTACCGGCCGGAGTACTACGACATCACGCAAGACGAAGATGGAAATTCGGTGATGGGAGTTGGCCAGGTAATTATAGCAAAGCACAGAAATGGAGCTCTGGAAACGGTTTCCTTGAAATTCGTGAAAGATTTTGCGAAATTTGAAAATCTGGAAGTGAATTACGGCGATTCCGCAGAGCAAGGCGACAATCCGGACTTCGATCGGTTTAAAACCATAACGATGCAGTCTAGAATGAACGATGATGAAAATGACTATTTCTCTAAAGAAAACGACGACGATGCTCCTTTTTAATAAAACGATACGCGTGCTGATGATGACGGCCATATTTGCGGCCATTTCATTTCAGGCTTTTTCGGCCAAAATTCTCATCCAAATGGACGAGACCCAGAAAAACCACCTCAAAGCATACGGCATCGCATATTGGATTTTGGAAAACGACATTGAAGTACAGTGGCTATTGAATTACAAGGGCGGAAGCTTCCTGATAAATCAACACAAAGCCATAGAAGAAGAGTGCACTATACGCGGCGTTTCGTATCAGATTATTGCCGATGCACAGGCTTCGGCCATTATTCGCGAAATCGCCGACCCGGAAGTAAACATGGAAACCGTAAAGCTGGAAAAGGCTCCAAAAGTGGCGGTCTATTCCCCCAAGTCTAAAATGCCCTGGGACGATGCGGTAACGCTGGTGATGACCTATGCGGAAATTCCCTACGATGTTATTTACGATTCGGAAATAATCGGAATGGAGCTGCCCAAATACGATTGGCTCCACCTCCACCACGAAGATTTTACAGGCCAGTATGGAAAGTTTTACCGGAGCTACAAAAATGCAGCCTGGTACCAACAACAGGTTCGCGATATGGAAGCCCTGGCCGGGGAACTCGGCTTTAATAAAGTTTCGCATTTGAAACTGGCGGTGGCGCAAAGAATCAAAGAATACACAGCGGGTGGTGGATTTTTATTCACCATGTGCTCCGGAACGGACTCTTACGACATTGCCCTATCGGCGCAACACACTGATATTTGCGAGAGCATGTACGACGGCGACCCCGCAGACCCTGCAGCGCAATCGAAGTTAGACTTCACTAAAACCTTTGCCTTCACCGAT
>JAIVHP010000147.1 GCA_020201045.1 Flavobacteriales bacterium | reverse complement strand
TAAGCGCTGATGTTAATAGGCACGTTTCCGGGCAATTCCAGGGATTGGGGCAGCGATTCCAGCGGATCGCCCATAACGTCTATTCCACCGGCATTTTCGGGAACCACGTTAAACGACACTTCGTAAATTACCTCGAAGAAGTGTGCCGTGATCGATCCATTCGCATCGGTAGAAAACCCATTTTCGTTGATCAGTGGTGCCTCGTCGAGGGCGTAATCAGATTCCCAGAAATCAAATTCCCATCCTTCAATGGCTTCCGCCGAAAGGTCGCGCGGCGTAGACCCGGTTAGTTCTATGGTTACGGGAAACTCGTCGTACGTAGTTCCATCTATGGTAATGGTTCCCGTTTCTTCGGGTTCTACATAAAGGGTCACTTCAAAAACTTCTTCGGCCACAAAATGTGCGGTGAGGGTGTCGTCGGCGGTGAAGTTCATCACAATTTCTTCCGAAAGATCATCGTCGATAACGTTGTTGTTTGCCGTCCAGTGGCTAAAAACATACCCATCATTCTCATCCGCATCGAATGGCACATCAATCCCACCAAAATAAGTGGTGGTAAACGGGTAGGTTTCTATTTCCATGGATGGAAGGTCTATTCTACCCCCTTCGGGTGGATTGGCCATCAAGGTAATTTCGTAGGGGCCATCGAGCTGATCGTAGCAATCCAGAACCCCGTCGTTTACCGTGGCGCAGCGCGTATCGATAAAATCGTGAATATTCTGTACATTTCCCTGCCATTCGGCCATATCGCCGCCCCAGCGATCGATATGTCTTTGCATCTCTGGCTCAATTAATCCTACGAGGCTATCGAGGTGGGCGTGCATAAAATCGCAGCTAAAGTAATTGCCCGACAGGTCGGAGTAACGGTTGATGTACTCAGCAAAGAAAGTTTCGTTTTCCAAGAGGGCATTCCAAATGGGCACGTGTCCCTGTCCGCCCGGGTCGCCGAGTTGCTCGGGATCACATAAATCGGCGTTTGCCGATTGGTCGGGAATTCCCGTAAAATTGACGTAGTGGCCAAAAGATGCATCCATATCCCAGAGGATGTAACGCCACTTTTTCTTATCGCCATCAGGGTTTTTACCTCGCCACCACCCGGTATTCCAGTTCAGCCAGTCGGAGCAAACAATATATGAATTAAGGGTAAAATAATCGATCAGGCTACCCGTATTGTACAACCCCGAAACGTATTCGTAATTCGCATCATCGGTCATATCATTCCCGAGGATGTAATCGCGTAATTCATCCCATTCATCAGCAGAACCGTACTCTTCCCAGGTGCCTCCCCAGGTCTTCAAAAAATCAACCTGTCCCTGTCCCTGATCGTAGTAGTGATCGGTGAAATCCAAATCGTCTACTTTCTCTCTAATTTCGTAAACGCCCCAATACTGGCCATTTACATACATTACACAAGGCTCATATGTTCTTTCGTCCATTCGGAGGTCTGCCACTTGCGACAGCGATTGTACATAAGCGTCGCGGATATGCGCGCCACCAGGTTCAAAGGGGTAATTGTCGCTGGCACCGGCTTTTAGGATGAGCCGCTGAATTTCGTCTCTGTCCTTATCGCGGAAAATTTGGTATTCCAACTCGTGGCCGTAGCCAAACTCATCTTGCGTAATGTAGTCGAGTCCACGTTGATCGTATGCCCAGGAGTCGTTTCCGTGTTCGTTGTAATCGCCGCCAGTTTCTGCGAGCAGTTCGCCTTCGGCGCTAAAAATTTCCAGATGGCCAATGGGTTCTATCTGCTGCCCATTAACGAGGGTTTCCAACTCATCGCCCGACACCGAAACGATGTAGACACCGTGATCTTCGTTAATGAAATACGTATTTGTTTCGATAAAACTTGGGGGCACGTTATCGTTGGGGCTATACCCCCTGGCGCGAACAACAGTAGTTTCGTTTATTCCGATTGGCCCGTTGTAGGCCGTTGATGCTTCCGTGGGTTCACTTCCATCGAGCGTGTAATAAATATCGACGTTCGGATCGGCAGACGAAATGGTAACGCTGGCACTTCCATTGTAGAGCCCCGACTCCGTATCGATTGAAAGCGGCGCATAATAGTTTTTGGGGTCGGCATTCGGTGCTCCTGGTGTGGCTTCTGTAAAAAGCGCCCAATCGGCACCGCCATCTGTAGATTTACCTCTGGAGTGGTAAACCTGACAGGGATCGTTGAGAATAAAGATATCAATCACGTTTCCCGCGGGATCAGAGAAAACAACTCCTTCTTCTTTTCCCTGTGAAATCTTGAATTCCGTATGGATGAATCCGTCCACGAACTCGTCGCGGGCGCTACAGAAAACCACCAAAAAATCGTTTGCCGGCACGATGCTACCAGCGGGAAACTCCCAGCGCATCGCGTCGTCTTCCTGATCACTCAGATAATGGCCAGCGAGATCAATATCGGCACCGGTTGGGTTGTAAAACTCCACCCAATCTGAATACTTGGCGTAGTTGTCGGTAAAACCGCTGCCCGTGTAATTTGACGCTGAAAATTCATTTACCACAACCTGTGCGGTAGATTGCAAACTAAAGGTAGCAAGGCAAATGAAGGAGAGAAGTCGGATTTTAGATTTCATAAGCAAGAAATTTCAATGCAGGTTTCAAGGATCATGACGCCGATATTCGTGTTTCGTTGCACGGAATCAGCGAACTATGAATTTAGATGTTCCCCGATCGGTTACGGCCATGTAAAAGCCCGGGGGGAAATGTTCCACTCCTATTTCGGCAGGTTCGGTTTGAATTTTAACTGACTCTACCAGCGTTCCTGTGGAATTGTAAACTCGAATAACGGATCCCAACTGATCTTGGGTGTCGATGTAAAGTCGGTCGCTCACCGGGTTTGGCCAGGCTTTTAGTGCGCGTGGTTGATCCAAATCTACGAGGCCTACAACCCCCCCATTACTCTCATTCCAGGTGGGCGCCATACAGGCTATTGGACCGGTTCCGTTGGGGTACCGGCCTTCCGTATCGTCGGGGATTTGAAGGCCAAAGCGAACATAATCGATGGTAAGTGTATCCGCGTCGGAGAGAATAATGTCATCTCCATCGCCGCCCAGACCGAATATGGCGTGCAAGCCCGGCTCGAACAACCCCTGATCGCACCAGATAATCAGGTAATCGTTTGGAGCGATAAAGGTGTCTGGGAATTGGTACAGCGTAGGTGTACCGATTTTATCGCTGAGAAAGTAGTCGGAAACATTTATGGGTTGGTTACTGTTGTTGTAAAGTTCTACCCAATCGTCAAAACCACCCCACTGGTCGTCGGCGGTGGTTTCGTTAATGGCCTGATATTCGTTGATCACCAGTCCAGGGTTTACGGAATTTGTGTTCGGCCCGTCGAAAGTTGGAATGAGCAAATTAAAAGGGCCGGCACCGTTGGGGAACCGTCCGGTAGTGATATCTGAAGGCTGCGGACCAAAGCGCACGTAATCCACAGAAGTGGTATCGTGGTTGTAAAGTCCGAGTTCTTCCCCATCCGCGCTCAAACGATAGCTGGTGTGCAAAGAACCCTGGTCGGGCTGCCCATCGCACCAAACAATCAGTACATCGTCTGGCTCAATTACGACGGAAGGAAATACAAATTTAGTCCGGTTGCCGTGGTTGTCTGATAAGAAATACCCTTCCATATTAATGGGCTCTTC
>JAIVHP010000381.1 GCA_020201045.1 Flavobacteriales bacterium | reverse complement strand
GTAGTAGACTTTGGAAAAGGCGAAGTGCCGCGTGTGATAGCCGACCTATCAAATAAAGAAAAAATTACCCCGGCTTCATTTTTTGGTTTTGGATACAATTACAGCGTGCCCACAGATAAGTGGAATATTACAGACCTTTCGGCCGATTATGTTTATGTGGGAGCGCGAACGATTGATTTTGAAATTCCCGGAACCTTAGGCGTTATTTCCGATTTGGATACCTGGAAGGCCAACGCCCAAAAAGACCGCCACTACCCGCTGATTGAAGCTGGTGATTTTATCAAAACCGGTGAAGTGCACGCCGCCTTGAACTTTGTAGAAGCTGAAGATACCGATGTTTTCAATCCGGCTTTTCTAGATGCGCTTTCCGATGCTTCGCGCACGGTGCTCCTGCTAAAAACACAAAACACACACCGGGTTGCCGCTATGCGTAGGGCATTCATCGAATTGATCAATACCCAATGCGATATTCCGGTGGTAATTTGCCAAACTTATGCAAACCATACCCGCGAAGAAGTGCAGCTCTACGCTTCTACAGATACCGGAGCATTGTTTGTAGATGGCCTCGGAGATGGAATTTGGCTTCGCGCCCCGGGTTTAGACTTGCAGGGGCTCAACGCGCTGTCGTTTGGCATCTTGCAAGCCACCCGTACCCGTATCAGTAAAACAGAGTACATCTCCTGCCCTTCTTGCGGGCGAACCCTGTTTGACTTACAGGAAACTACCGCTAAAATACGATCGCGTACTTCGCACCTCAAGGGAGTTAAAATCGGAATTATGGGCTGTATTGTGAACGGCCCCGGCGAAATGGCCGATGCCGACTACGGATACGTGGGAACCGGGCCGGGGAAAATTACCCTTTACAAAGAAAAAGAAGTGGTAAAGCGAAATGTCCCCTCAGCCGAAGCTGTAGACGAATTAATTGAACTCATTCGGGAGCACGGCGACTGGATAGAACCGGCAGAAGCATGAGGGCAGCAGTGGCCGGCGGAACCGGACTTATCGGATCGTACTTGCTCAAGGCATTGAATAAAGACCGCGATGTGCAATCGGTAATTGCGCTTAGCCGCTCGGAACACACCGACTTTGAAAAAGTGAAATGGCGCAATGCCGATTTGGGTGTAGTAGAAGATATTGCAGATCAAATAAAAGGGTGTAAAACAGCCTTCTGTTGCCTCGGTACGACCATGAAAAAGGCGGGCTCCAAAGACGCGTTCCGGACAGTAGATAAATCCTACGTGCTAAATTTTGCGCGAGCCGCTCAAAAAGCAGGTATCAATTGTTTTGCGGTGGTTAGCGCCATAGGTGCAGACCCAAATTCTTCGGTATTTTACAACAAAGTGAAAGGCGAAACAGAAGAAGAGCTCAAAAAAATGGGCTTCGACCAGCTTGTCATCGCTCAGCCTTCTATCTTATTAGGTGCCAGGAAAGAAAAGCGCTTCGGCGAAAAGGTAGGGCAAATCCTTATGCAGGCCGTTTCTCCACTTTTAGTGGGTTCTTTGAAAAAGTACAAACCCATTCGCTCTAAAGACGTGGCGAACGCTATTTTAAAATCGAGTAAAAACCCTTCAAACGGAGCCATTTCGCTCACTTACGAAGAGATACTCGCCTTTCGCTAAGGGTTGTAAAGCGACTCTCCCAGTTCGTGAAACTCGCTCCCTTTTTTCCAGTATGGCGATTTTTTGGCATTGCCCAAAATACGCCCCCCCAGCACATAAGAACGCACAAATTTGTGGAGGTAGTTGTAATCTACCGAGTTGGGATTATCGGCCTGTTGATGAAGGTATTTCATGATCTCTTCATCAAAGGCGGTAGCACCCATAGAATACATCACACCCGGAATACCCTTTCGAGCAAAACTGTAGTGATCTGATCGGGTAAATAAACTCTGATCTAACACCTGATCGGGCTTTGCTTCGAGGCCGAATGTTTCGCAGGCTTCGGCCATCGCCTTACCGATATCCATCTTAGACATTCCCACAATCATGGCGAAAGTGGTGTCGTTGTAGCCACCATTGTCGCAATTATAACTCATTACCGTTTTCTCAAGCGGCACAACGGGATTATTCACATACCATTCGCTGCCGAGCAAACCCTTCTCTTCGGCGGTGAAATAGACAAACAATGCACTTCTTTTTAAAGGGTATTTGGCGATATTTTCAACGGCTTCCATCACCGCAGCAGTCCCAATGGCATTGTCGCGGGTTCCGTTGAATATGCTGTCGCCGTTAGCGTCGGTGTCGCCATACCCTACGTGATCGTAATGAGCCGAGAAAATGATGTACTCGTCTTTGAGTTTGGGATCCGTTCCGGCTACCATACCCATTACATTTTTGGCCGTAAATACGTTCTTTTCGCTCGCATCTACCACAAGTGAGCCTTCACCACTTAGCGACTCAAAGAATTCGCGCTTTTCACTCGATACGGCATCGATCCAGATGTGGGGAATGGATAAGTCGGCGCCATCATCTCCCTCGGTATCGGCAATAGACATTTGCGAAGACCCGAAATAGTACGTAATCAGTTTCCAGTTTGGCTGGGGAAAAATGTAGAGTTCAACAAGACCTGTTGCTCCACCTTCAGCGGCTCGCTTCCTCTTCTTTGAACTCTCCATAATCGCTGTTCTGGCATCCTTTTCTCCAGCGGTTCCGGCCTTTACCACAACGAGTTTATCCTTTACATCGACACCGGCAAAATCATCCGCTCCACCGTAGCCCAAAAAAATAAATTCCCCTTCGGCATTAGCCGGGCCCGAAGAAAGGACCACAAAATCACTATTCAGGCTAAAAGATTCATCACCGGTGTTGAGCGTTCCAGATAACGCGGCGCTCGACGTTTGCAGGCGCACCGTTTGAAAGTAGTCGCTCATTCCTTCGGGAATGGTCGCTCCGTTTTCCAGAAGGTGCGTAGCCAGGTATTTCGCCGCCAGGTTTTGCTCGGGCGATGGCGTTTCACGCCCCTTCATCTCATCTGACGCCAAAAATTTTACTTTTGCTTCCACCCCGTTTTTTGAGACGGTTTCCATAGCTTTTTCGCTGTCTGATTGGGCGATTATAAAAAGTGGAGCAAGGAAGACCAATACAAGTGTTGCGTAGTATTTCATAGGCGATAGTAATAGTAGTATAAAAAGTTGCTGAAATTAACGAAAAGAAACGATTTGGTATTAATATCAAAAATCGCCCTTTATGCTAGGTGGTTTGTTTTCACACCGTAAATAGGTTACGTTCTCAATAGCTTGATTTACAGTCAAAACATAAATATATGACTATTTACGAATTTAACGAGCGTTTTCCTGATGAGCACAGCTTCCGAATGGACATGAAAGAACGAAGGGAAAAAGCGGGTTTGCGATGCAAAAAATGTGGTAGTGGTGAACTGCATTTTCTGGAAAGCCGCTACGAATGGCACTGCAACAACTGCAAGCACAGAACCACAATAAAAAGCGGTACGGTCACGCATGACAGTAAGTTACCGGTCAGGGTGTGGTATCAATGTATGATGTTGATGATGATGACGAAAAAGGCCATTTCAGGCCAAGAGATGCGCCGGCAGTTAGGAATGAAAAACTACCGACCTGTGTGGGAGATGATGCATAAGATTAGAGATGCCATGGGCCAACGCGATGATCGGTACGGATTACAAGGCATGGTAGAGTTTGAC
>JAIVHP010000146.1 GCA_020201045.1 Flavobacteriales bacterium | reverse complement strand
ATCTATCTTGGGTTTCGATTTCAACTGGTTTATCCGATGAATAGTGTTCTGACATCTAACTTTGTTTTATATGACTTACAACAATCAAATAAAAGCAATTACCTTCCGTGATAACGCTGCGCTTATTTGCGTTTATTTCACCTATGGGCTCAGTTACTCTAACGTCTTCTAAAAGTCTCAGCTCTAAGGTGGTGTTTTCCTTACAAGTATAAGAAATTATAAACTATCAAGCAGACTGGTAATCCGTGATATGATTATGGTAACCACGCTTGTCCGCCGGAGGCTGATGGGTTATCCCTAACTTCAATCTTGCACCCGCGCGAAGGAAATTGTCCAGCTAACGCAAGGGCAGCATCCCCCCTACTCTTTTACCTTATTCCGCTCTTTTAGCGTGAAAACCCGCGAAATATTAAACCCAAAATGAATATCGCCCGCGCCCCAGTCGCCGGTGGTTTCGGTGATAAACTGCTTGTCCATCATGCCCAGCGAATTGGTGAAGTGCAACTGAAATACGTGGCCGCCGGTTTCGATGTCAAACCCGATGGAAAAAGAATCGTGGTAGATATCGGCAATCTGATCGGGCATTACGTAGTAGTACTCGGCGGTAACCGCCACGCGATTGGTGATCTTTTGCCTGCCGCCTATCCCCAGCGCATATACGTCGTTGGTTACCGACAGGTCTTCTACCAAATTGCGGTGCACCAGGGTGGGCATAAGCATGATGCTGGTGGCTTTGCTAAACTTGCGGCCAATCAAAACCTGATGGGTGTACGTAAGCCGCGATGAAAAATAATTCTCCCGGTCTGGCTCGGGCCATTGCTGGGCGTTTATCATAATGTTGCTGTAAACGCTCAGCGAAATGGGCATGGTTTTCTTTCCGGTACTTTGGCGCAGCACCTGGTACTTAGCAAAGCCGTCTATGGCCTTTTGCACGGTGCTTCGCCCGATACCGATCATAAGCCGGTCGGTAATGCCGTAATCGAGCCCCAGACGTATGGTAGCGGCGTCGAGACCGAAAAACTCGCTGATACCGGAATTCACCCGTCCAAAACGGTGGGAGATCTTAAAATCCAATACGCCCTCGGCCACGTTTTCAATGCTCTGCGAATTGATAATCCGCGTGGTCTTAAAACTCGCCGATGCGTAGTTGGTCACTTCTTCTTCTTCGCCGAGCAAATCAAGCAAGCCCCCGCCTTCTTCGTCCTGCCCAAAGAGCAGAAAGGGAAACCCAATCAGAAAAATGAAAAAGCGTATTCTCATCGATTTAGCGGTTCCAACTCGGTGTTTACACTCACTTCTATTTTCTTTGCAATCTTGTCGCGCACCACGCCGGGAATTTCAATCTTGTAATCTTCGGGCGCCACCATAAAAGATGAAGCAGTAATCACTTTCCCGTCTTTCACATCGATGGTTCCGGTGGTTTCTACGGGTTTGGTTTCGCCGTGAATGGTTAAATCGCCTTTTACCGTCGCCGGATAAGAACCGTCTTTTCCAAAGTCTATTTCGTCTAAATTCACGATGGTTCCCTTAAAGGTGGCCTTCGGAAACTTGTCAGACTCCACGTAATTCTCATTGAAGTGTTCCTGCATCAGCGCCTTCTTAAAATTAAAGGACTTCATAAGCAGCGAAAATTCCATGGCGCCGGTGGCCGCGTCTAAAACGGCTGTGGCGTTGTAGTTCTCGGCTTTAATATCTTCTACCGGTGTAGAAGAGAAAAAAGTAATGGTTCCGTTTCGGGTAAAGAATTTGCCCTGAGCGGTGCAAACTACTGATATACTGATAAGTGCAAGGGTGATAATCGTTTTCATAATTTCTTTTTTTTAGAGTAAAATACATTGATCGAGCTCCACGTCGCTGTTAAATCCGGTGCACAAACCCTTGAGCTTTACGCGGCTTCCCTTTTCGGGGATGGCCTTTGAATTGTCTTTCGGGTTTAGCCGGCACTTCACACCAAAAATGGGGTGAGCCGAAGAGAGAATAAGCGTAGAGCTCTGATCTGAGTTTTCCAGAATTTCTATCAGCTCTCCCTCTACTTCTATCACCTTTCCGGTGTATTTTTTGTTTGCCGCAGCTTCGTCGGTTTCAAAATTGCTGTGGAGTTCTTCGCTGGTCAGCGATAGCTCGGTGGTCGCATCGCGAAGACTTTGTACCGGTTTTTGGTAAAAGTAGTACGCGAGGCTTCCCACAGCGAGGGCTGCGATAAGCAGGGTTATGATAATGCCTTTTTTCATGGTTTTTTGGTTTTTATTCGGGGGCGCCGTTGTTTATCCAGTTTTGGATGGCTTCCATATCGCATCGCGAAAGCGGACCCGACGGGGGCATGTCTTCGCTTACCAGCACCCGCGAGCTCATATCGCCGTTTAGGGCAATTTCGCGCACTTGCTGGTAGGTGTCTAAAAACAATCCGCCGGTGGGACTCACGCCGGTATGGCAACCCGAAACGGCGCAGTTTGAATTGGTAATGGCCATTATGGTGTTGGTGTAGGTAACCGTAGCCACCGTATCGCATTGGGCCGCATCAAAGGGGTAGAGCTCTTCTTCGTTGTCGTAATAGCAGCTCTGTGCTACCATTACCAACGCCAGAAAAAGAATCGCTATGACCCAAAAATTTCTACTTCTATTCAGGTGCACCATTTTCTATCCAAATTCGTATTAAATCTATATCGCATTGCGAAAGCTGATCTGTGCCAAAAGGCATCGGCGTAGCGGTTCCGGTGTGTTGCACCGCGTCTAGCATATCGCCAAATAGCGCCACACTACTCGCGTTGGCATAGCCTTGCAGGTTAATGCCCCCTTGCGGGTTAGAGCCAACGTGGCAACCCAGGCAATTGGTAGATAAAATCGGTTCTATTTTCAGTGCGTAGGTTACATTCGTCGTATCGCAATCGCCGGCGCAGCTCAGGTTTTGCGCGCCCTGAAGAATCCAGTCGCGAATAATGCCAATCTCCGATTCAGAGAGGGGCGGGTACTCGTCGGCTGGCGGCATGCGGTCGTCTTCATCGTCGTCGGTAATCACTTCGTACAGGTCGCTTCCGTCGAGGTCGCCGGGATCAATATCGCCCGTTTCCATAATGTTTTCGTAGTTGTTTAAAACCACGCCGTCTTGCGCGGTACCGGCATCGTGGCATCCGGGTATGGCGCAACTGCTCACCAGCAAGGGCAAAACCGATTGCTGGAAGTAGATGATATCGGGGTCGCAGGGATCGTCGCCCGGCCCGGTAGTATCGGTTCCACCGCCACCGCCGCCGTTCCCACCCATCCCGGGTGGTGGTTCAACCGGTTCGTGCTGGCAGCTAATGGCTACCAGCACGATCGCGGCTAAGATGCTTACTCTTGTTTTAAACCAATTCATTAAATGAAATTAACACCCCAAATGTACGCCTATCGCGCAATCGAAACGAACCCAATATGCCGGGCAGGGATATTCCGACTCTGAACGGGGATATGTAAGCGTTAAAAAGCTACCATATAACTAAATCACCAAGTTCCTGATGTTGAGCCGAGAGAATTTCGCGAAATCCCAAACTCGTTTCGGAGCTCTCTTTCGGCGGAGCTATCTTTATTTTTTGGATCTTCTTTTAAATGATTTACGCTGATACTGGGACTCCGCCGCATGGCGGAGGTGCGCAGAGAAAATGGACAACCAAAGCTCAAATTGATG
>JAIVHP010000380.1 GCA_020201045.1 Flavobacteriales bacterium | reverse complement strand
GCTCCCACCCTGCCGAATGGCTACATTGTGTACTCTCAGGTAACGATTGATGTGCTAAACGATGTTTGCCTGGCCGAAGGTTTCAATGCCGATACACCGTGGAATGAACTCACAGAGCGCCAGCAGAACGTCGTGCTCTATGGAAGCGACAAGCTAAAAGTGCCCTTCGGAAAACACAGCCTTGAATCGCGGCTCAGATGGACGGGGATTAAGGCCAAGCCCCGGGAAGAAGGGTATTACAAAGGAATGATTCCCATAATGTCTGATATTTTGCGGAGAGACCGCAACCCTAATATTCTCAAATATACGCATTCTGTAACCTGCGAAGCGTGCGGCGGAACGCGTTTGAATAGCGATGCGCTTAGTGTAACCGTTTGCGGAAAATCAATCGCCCAGGTGGTAGCAATGGAGCTGAATGAACTCAAAACGTGGATTCAGTCAAATACCTGGCAGGAAGTGGCGCAAGAGATTACCCGTAAAATCGTCGACCAGGTGGATGTGCTCCAGGATCTGGGACTGGGACACCTCACCCTGGACCGCGAATCGAAGTCGCTTAGCTCGAGCGAAATTCAGCGTATTCGCGTGGCCAATCAAATCGGGGTTCCGTTGAGCGATTTGCTCTACGTGTTCGATGAACCCTCCATCGGTTTGCACCGGGAAGAGAACGAAAGGATGATTTCTCATTTCAAGCGGCTCGTCGAGCGTGGAAACACCGTGATTGTTGTGGAGCATGATCTGGATACGATTTCGGCGCTCAAAAGCGCGGTAAAAAGACGCGAGCAACCCGTCAAATCGTCGGGCAAAGCCATCCGACTTATTGGATGTGGGAAAAGAAATTTGAAAAACATCGATGTTGCGTTTCAGCTCGGAAAACTCAATGTGGTAAGCGGCAGGTCGGGTGTGGGGAAGTCGAGTTTGGTAAAGGGTACTTTGGTTAAAGCTGTGCAGCAAAAGCTGGGAATGGAAGTGCACGAACCGATAGAGCTGGATCGTCGTGAAAACCTGGACTCCATCGACAAGCTCATCTTCATCGATCATTCGCCAATTGGCAAAACGCCTCGGAGCAATCCGGCGACCTATTTGGGCATCTCAGACCATATTCGCGATCTCTTTTCAAGCCTGCCCCAATCTAAAGCGCTGGGATTTACCAAATCGCGCTTTTCATTCAACAACAAAGGTGGACGCTGCGATACGTGTCAGGGCGCCGGGAAAATCCAGATCGGGATGCACTTTCTGGGAAATGTGGAGATGGTATGCGGCACGTGCAACGGCGATCGGTTTAACGAAGAAACGCTGCGGGTAACCTACGAGGGCTTGTCGATTGCCGACGTGTATAAATTGCCAATCCATAAGGCCGTACCCTTTTTCGAAAAAGAGAAAAAAGTGGTGGCAGGTCTCAAAATATTGCAAGAGATCGGTCTGGGGTATTTAACCCTGGGGCAATCGTCAACCACCCTTTCGGGAGGCGAAGCGCAACGCATCAAGATCGCCAATCAACTGCAGAAAAAAGATACGGGCGATACGCTCTATGTAATTATTGAACCGAGTATTGGACTGCACCGAAGCGATATTGAATCGCTCCTGGTCTTATTCGACCGCGTAAGGCAGAAAGGAAATACCATCGTTTGCATCGAACAAAATGAAAACATTGTGAGCTGGAGCGATTGGCATATTGAACTCGGCCCCAAAAGCGGCAAGGAAGGCGGAAGAATTGTTTACCAGGGTGTGCCCGTCTCTGATCAAACGGAAACCCGGAATAAATCCGGAACAAAACCTTCGCCGGAAGGCATTGCCCAGGTTCGACCGGAAATTCACAACGCGATTGAATTGAATGGGGTCACGACACATGGACTCAAAAACATCGACGTCCGCATTCCGAAAAATAAGCTCACGGCGGTTACCGGGCTCTCCGGAACCGGAAAATCTTCCCTGGTTTACGATACCCTTTTCGCGGAAGCCAACGCGCGGTTTACGGAATCCTTATCGGCTTACAACCGGAGCTTTCTCCAGCAAAACAGCGAAGCAGAAATCGACTCTTTCAATGGATTGGGGCCGGCGATCGGCATCAACCGAAAGGGTGGAGCGCCTTCAAAACGGTCGACTGTGGGTACGCTCTCGGGCGTGTACGACGCTTTTCGATTGCTGTATTCGCGAATTGCCCAGCAGGAAGGAGAAAGCTTCACGGCGCAGCACTTTTCCTTCAACCATCACCTGGGCGCTTGCCCCCATTGCGAAGGCCTGGGGGTAAAACGCAAATGCAATCCCGATGCGCTGATCACTTCTCCGGAAAAATCCATCTTTGAAGGTGCGCTCACCGCGAATAAGGCCTTGAGTTATTACGCCGATAACAATGGCCAGTTTATGGCTACGCTGAAGGAAGTGGCGAAACAAAAGAACTGGAACATCGAGCTCCCGTGGAAGGAGCTGAAGAGTGAAATGAAGGAAGCGATTCTCTTTGGAACGGGCGACCGTGAATGGGATGTAACCTGGGAGTACAGCACCAAATCCAGAACCGGAACCCATTCCCTAAAAGCCAAATGGCTGGGCTTTTGCAACTACATCGACGAAGAGTACCAGCGGAAGCTCCACAACAAAAACATCGCTCACATCGAAGCGCTCGCGTAAGACAAACCCTGCAGACGATGGTGGAGCTCGGATTGGGATACCTGACGCTAGACAGGGCGGTTACCACGCTCTCGGGTGGCGAACGGCAACGAGCCACGCTTGCGGGCCAACTGTCGTCGAATCTGTTTGGCGTGATCTACGTCCTGGACGAACCCACCATCGGGCTCGACCCCGAGCAGGTCGCTGTGTTATCTAAAACGCTGAAAAAAATCTGTGCGAATGGGAATACTGTGGTGGTGGTTGAACACGATCCGGCCTTTATCCAAACGGCAGATTATTTGATTGAAATGGGACCCGCTGCCGGAAGGTTGGGGGGTGAAGTGATCTACCAGGGCAAAATCGCCGATATTGGAAAGGCAAAGCACTCCATTACGTATCAGTTACTGAATAGTGGAAAAGATGCGCCCGGGAAGTCCAAAAACAAAAAGGGAAATCCGTTTGGCATAAAAGGGGCTTCTGCCAACAACCTAAAGCGGATCGACATCGTGTTTTACGCAGAACAGATTACGGCTGTAACCGGTGTTTCGGGGAGTGGGAAGTCGAGTTTGATTAAAGATGTGCTCTACCGCTCCTGGCAAAAGAAGCGCCCCGTTAATTGCGATTTGGTAAGCGGATTAGACCCCTTCGAAGAAGTTTTGCTTATCGATCAGGAGCTGCTTTCGCAAAACCGGCTGAGCACGCCTGTCTCCTACTCCGGTATTTTAGACCAGCTCAAAACGCTGTTCTCAAAAACGGCATTTGCCAAAGATGCCGGGCTGAAGCGAGCCGATTTCTCCTATCAAAGTAAGAACGGAAAGTGCCCCATTTGCAACGGTTATGGTCAGGTAAAAACCAGTATGGATTTCATGAGCGATATCTGGCTTACCTGCGATGCGTGCAGTGGTATGCGCTACAACGATGCCGTTCTCGCTTGCACGTATAAAGGGCGCTCCATTGGCGGAGTACTTCAGATGACCGTGCAAGAAGCCATTGCGTTTTTCGGTTCGGAACCGCTTGTAGATGCCCTGGAGATCCTGAAGCAAGTCGGCGTAGGCCATTTACTTCTGGGCCAGGCGGGCAATACCCTATCGGCAGGTGAAGCCCAGCGGTTGAAGCTAGCTGCTTCGCTGATGCAAAAAAGAAAGGGGAAAACACTTTACCTCTTCGATGAGCCCAGCACCGGACTGCACTATTTTGATATTCTCCAGTTAATTGCGGTCTTCCAATCCATTGTAGAGCGCGGCGATACACTCCTTTTTATCGAGCACAACGCCACATTGATTGAATCTGCCGACCGGGTAATCGCGCTCGGTCCCGGAAGTGGCGAACGCGGCGGTGAAGTGGTGCGCGGCTGATGCTTTAAACGCGAAGGGATTACGGTAAACCCACAATTGAAATGAATACCTGGCCAGTGAGCGAAAGTGAATTGTGCAGTCTCGTCGTATCAACCCGAGAAACCCGGTGCTTGCTGCCTATTTCACGTTTCCCAAAACCCAGGATAAACTGACTTTTTTAGTTCTGACTGTGAATGGTTTAAAATAAACTTTTATATTGAGGGTGTGAAAAACTATTTACTGGTATTCGTGCTATTTTTTGCGGTTGTGGAAGCGCAAGGACAGGTGGTGAAGGTCGATGACATCTCTTTTCCAAACACCCCCGGGCTTCTTAACCACGGATCTACCGATTTCAGGTATTTTGTGGATGGCTCTCACCACATATGTACGTACGAAGGGTTGGTCACCAGCTATTGCGTGGTGTACAATTCGCAGACGGGCACATCTCAAAACTCATCATTCATCCCAAAAAGGGTTTATGATTTTGGCGCCGAAAAACGCTATTTGGGAACGCGAATCACGGGAAGTGGATCAATAGAATTCAACAGGTATGCACGGTTGGCTGAAGACGGTCAATTTACAATGGTTCCAAATCTACCTGCGCCACCGAAAGCCTTTCGCAACGGCAAGGGTTATACCCTGAGCGACAATGAACTTTTTGAAATCACATTAAACCCATTTGCAGTTACAACCCTACACACACTCGAAACATCGATTGACGGTTTATCTGCAGAACTCTACATCTCGGGCGATACCATTTACATAGCCCACAAACAAGGCTTTAGCACTTTTTCCCTGAGCGATTCGGTATGGTCTGCTCCATTTGAAGCGTACTTCGATGCTTTTGACTTAACGCTTATTCCCAAAACGGGCATTCGCGGTCGACATCTCTATTCTGAATCGGGTACACCAAACACATTGCACGAAATCGGCGCACAATCCACAGCGCGAGTCATCCCAGTAATTGAAGACATTCCAGACTTCGCTTACATCAATGCTTTCGAGTCGTATCTAAATTATCAAGAAGAGCAAGGAAGAAATGTGGCCAACGCAGAGAACCACACCTGGATTAATCTACTGACCCGTATTGACGACAGTTGGGATCGACAAGACCACCTTGTGGAAATAAACCGATCGCAGAACGATCCGGGTCTTTCAATCTTGAGAAGCTACAAGAGATCCAAATTTGAAGATGGTTATAGAAGAGCAGCACTCTCAGCTTTGAATGACGGCGAAAACCTTGTTGCCCTTGGCTTATTCGGCGATGCGGGCTATGAGCCCTATGGCTTTTTAGGTGATAGTATTTCCGTCCTTAAGGATTTAATTCCGGGTAGCGCGGGAAGTGTTGACTATCTCGTTGAAGCTACGACCAGCAATATCAACAATCCCAATCTTTTTGAAGAAGCCTATGATCAATTCTTTTTTGTGGGATCTTCTCCCGGTTTCGGAAGAGAAATTTGCGTGAGCAACGGCACCCCCGAAGGTACCCGGGTAGTTGCTGACTTGCAGCCCGGCTTAAAGGGACTGCGAAGGGTGCGTTTTACAACTGCCGATGGCCTGCTCTATGCATTTGTGCAAATGCACGATTACCGCACGGCGATATACCAAATCGGACCACAACTCCCACCAACCCCTGAGCCAGAAGAAAATAATGTAATCTGGGAAGCATTTACCGCCCCACTGGCAGAAGTCAGTCTTCAATTTATTGAACTCGAATCAGGTAATGGGCATCAGACCATGATTTCTGATGATGGTTATGTATATCAACTGCTCGATGGAGTGCGACCAGGATTGTTAACTACAGACTCCCTGCCGGCCGAAGATTACAATTTTTCTTCGAGCATCAGCCATCCAAGAACACTTCGACTAAACAAGATTGATCCCGCAACGGGTGAATACGTCTGGCGAAAGCCATTTTTGACGTATATCGGAGGAAGCAGCGGGCGGGCTGTTAAAATGCTTGTTAGCCAAGACGAGAAACTGCGCATCCTATTCACGGGTCTTCAAGAATATTCCGATTTCGATCAAAATGAGATAATTCCGCCTATTGGCTATCCTGTAGGCCACAATACCGCAAGTTTGATGCAGATGGTGAATTGCTCGCTATTCGCAATACCGATTTGAATAGATTTGACAAAATCAGATGTTGGAAAGACGATGAAAATTTACTGTGGATTTCAAGTCACCCTAAAAGCGACGGCTGCGAAAACTGCCAGGTTCAGTTACTGGCATTCAATACGGACTTAGAACCCGTTAATCTACATTCTTTTCGTTACAACGGAAGCATGGCACATCCCAATGTGCATACTCTACCTAATGGGGAACGCTGGTTTACAGGCGCCTTTGATGGGATGGTAGAATTTGACTTCGCCAATGGAAAACGAACTTTTTATGCCGACAATTCAGGAAAATTACGCCCATTTGTGATACGGGAGTTGGTAGATTTCAATTTCTTTCAAGATGCTGTTTTGATCGACTCTGAAGCATGGGGCTACAATCCTTCTTTTATGAGAGAAGGCAATGTGTTTTTATCTTATTTTGAAGACGGTCGGCTCGATATACCCCCATCGGATGAAAACATTTACGGAACCTACTCCATTCCCCAGGTGCACCAACTAAACCATGTGGTGCTCCAGCTAGATGGTGCCGGATTTCCAACCGATGATTTTAAGCAAACGGTTTACGCCTACCGCGGCGATTTAGATAACCTTACGCTTCGCGAAGGCTTGCTGCAAAACGGCTTGTGGTGGCAAAGTGCGATTGACATACATATGGAATGGAAGAGCCCAGAGCCCGAGTACCTGCGTTCGTATCACAAAGGAGCCCAGATTGCCGCCATGCCCTGGCCCTTTAGCCCCGCAGATGTGCCTGTACTTCCGGCACAGCCCGACAAAGAAGATAGCTACATGCTCATCTTCCCCAATCCCACCGCCACTGGGAGCTTTTATATCATTCCTAACAGCGGCAATCAGATTCCCTACAAACGTTTTTACATCCGCGATATGCAGGGAAGGCTGGTTTATGAAAGTGTACTCAATGATTTCTTCAATGCTCAGGAAGTGCGGATGCCGCAGCATCTCAACGCCGGAGTCTATCACGTGGTATTCGCAGGCGACCAGGCGAGGGAGAGCCACAGGTTGGTGTTGATCAAGTAGAAATTGCTTTAGAAGAGAAAGACAGAAAATATGCCGTCACCACTTCAAACAGCGCATTGATTGGCACAAAGTTTGACAGGCCCATGTAGTCACAGACTTTCGATTTGAGACAGGGTTGACTATTGATTTTGTACGGTCTTGAAGATCGACCTTTTACTTTCCGTGCTCTTTCATAAAGGATTTGAGTATTTCTTCTGCTCTGTCAACATCAGATTTGTTTACATACAGGTCAATATTATTTGTAGGCGTTCCAAATCCTGCAAGTCTGGCTGATTCAACATTATCTTTGACGATTGACGGTATTTGTTCTTCATCTAAAAGCTGCATAATCCGATTATTTAAAACGATGCCGCTTAACTTTTTGTACAGCTTTTGCAGAAAGTCCAGTTTTGATAATATAAAGTTATCCCTAACTCAGGGTATCGTCAAATCTAGCAGTTCCATTCTCTGGATTTATACCCGAAGTAAACGGGCCATTTTGATGCTGGCAATTTCTAAGCCGCTACTTCTCCGGACAACAGTTATTGAATATGTTCTCAGGTCAGCGGTTATTAGCCCGTAACACCCATTTAAGGATGCACCTTTGGTATCTATAAAATCAGATGGCCTGAATTCGAACACATTGGTGGATAGACTCTTTATCCGCTCCCACTCTTCTTTACAATCCTGGCCTGTACCGGTAGAAACATGACAAACTCTTCTCACACCTTCATAGGTGAAGGAAGCCATTAAACAGCCGGTAAAATTATAGCTGATGACATCCACACCCGTTGACTCAACCCAATTAATGCCATTTTTCGCGAATGGCAGGTATTTCGCTCCATACCTGAGCCCCGGTAATATGCCCAGCTGGCAAAGTGTTCCCGATCCGTTTTGACCTGCTTCTCTGGTTGGCAACCAACCGGGAGAACTACCTTCTGCTAAAGTTCTTTCTATCATTTCAGTATTTTTTATAATTCCTGACTATAAGTGTTCAGCCTTTAGATTAACATGACATAATTACGATAATTTTATGATAATCAGACGCATGAAAATTACAGAAAATAAACCAGGTAGTTCTAAGAGAAGGAAAAGCTTATAGAACCCAACCCGATTTTGCCCAAATTTCATCGCCATTTGGTTGGACATATTGTGCGTATTCAATTCTCCTAAGCTTCACCACAATCGAGTCGCGAAGGGGAATTTCACCTTCGGCTCACCATCTCAAGAAGTATCTGAACCTATCATATAACTTAACCGCTAACTTCCTGATGTTAAGCTAAGAGCATTTTGCGAAATCCCGAACTCGTTTCGGGGTAAGTGAAGCAACCCCGGACTTGTTTCGGGGTAAGCGAAGCAATCCCGAACTCGTTTCGGGGTAAGTGCAGCAACCCCGAACTTGTTTCGGGGCTCTCTGTACCCCTGTGCTATATTTTCTTATGAATTTTGAATTATTTACGCTGAGTTAGCAGAGAAAAATGGACAACCAAAGCTCAGATTATGAGAACACAGAGGCGTGCAAGCACGCTGTGAGAACATATTTCAGAATTTCTCCTAATTTCTTATGCACGTGTTTGCACGCCTTAAGTCTTTTGAGCAATCCCGAACTCGTTTCGGGGTAAGTGAAGCAACCCCGGACTTGTTTCGGGGTAAGCGAAGCAATCCCGGACTTGCTCCGGGGCTCACTTCACCCTCCGCCCTCCGGCGGAGTTCAAGCATCCGCCCTTCGACGGAGCTCAAGCGTCAGCGCTATTTTTTTTCGTTTGGCTATCAGATAAAAGTAAGTTATCAAAATAGATAATAGGAGCGGCGCTCATAGAGGAACTGAGTTCTTGACAAATCGAAAGATAAACCCAAAAATAAAGCCCGTTTAAACGAGCTTATATGGAGTCGGATTTTGAATGATTAAGGGGTTGCGCATCAACTACTTAAATTGTGTATGTAATTATTTTACACGGACGTATATGTGAAACCAGACCGCATTTAGCCAGTCAGAAAAATAACACCATTGAAATGCACCGGTGTACGTCTAGGAACTTTTCCAAAGTTCAAAACTTTGGAAAAGTTTTCATGAGACATCACCTGGAGTACTAAAGATCAGCACATTAACCTTTACCCCGCTCCCACCAGGCCGTCGGCCTGCTGTTGAGC
>JAIVHP010000145.1 GCA_020201045.1 Flavobacteriales bacterium | reverse complement strand
GAACACAGAGGCGTACAAGCACGCTGTGAGAAATTGTAAAGAGAAATGTTGTCGGGTATCTCACTGATCGCTTGCGATCCTCAGCGAACTCATCGATTTGAGCTTTGGTTGTCCTTTTTCTCTGTGTACTCAGCGTTAATTATTACTGCAAAGAAACCAAAAAAAATAGCTTCGATGCTTGAGCTCCGCCAAATGGACGAAGAGCCCCGAAACAAGTTCGGGATTGCTTCGCTTACCCCGAAACGAGTTCTGGATTTCGCGAAATGCTCTTGCCCCAACATCAGGAAGTTATTAACTAAGTTATATAATAGGCTAAAAGAACTTACTCGCATCCGGGAGTCAATGCAATAGGAGATGTAAATGGCGGTGCCTGTATGGGCGATTTCGTAATATAGACTTCCATAGAAGTGAGTATATCGCCTTCTGCAAGCTCAAAGTAATCTTCGGGAATCATAGAGAGAGAAAACTGACCTTCTCCATCGTAGCTCATGGTGAATTTCTCCGATTCCTCCTGTAAAAGTATTGGAGAGCCGCCATTGACCCGATATCTAAACCAAATCAGGCATTCATCGGGCCCGAGATTTTGCAAGGATGAAATATTCTCGATAGCATTATTATAGGTTATAAAGAAATACTCATCCTGAAAAAATGTGGTTGGAAAAGGGCACACCTTATCGAAGCAGCCGAGCGGCTCTGGAACGATGTTCATATCTCCGGATTTCTGTTCGGGCTCTCCTTCAGCAGGGGAAGCTCCACTTTTTTCTTTCACGAGAAAATCAATTCCATCGGCGTAGAATACAGATGCTGGAGTGTTGTAAAATTCTACAAGAGATACATCGAGAAAATCGAAATACCAGAGATTCGGATTATCTGGATCTTGAGTCATTTTTAAATTCTCATTTGAACTGGTCCATTCGCCGTTGGTCACCTCATCGCCATTCACGGGTGGTCTGGATTCGTTGGGGTTCCACGCCCATAGGTATAGTGGATTGGTTTCGGGGTCTGCATCCTGCAGTGCTTCGCATGCCACGCAGTCGCCAGAAGTAATATCTACGTAAAGCCTTGCTGGCGCGGTAACATCGGTGGGCGATGGATCAAAATAAACACCCTGAGTGTAGCCCAAAGTTGTAGTAACCATTAAAAGAAAAAGAGCTATAAGATATGATGGGGTTTTCATGGAATCAAGATTTTCTATTAAACACGAGTCGGTAACCTAAAATGGGTTTTTCTACCCCTTCTTCGGTACATGTTCTTTTTGTAAAAATGATTTTTAACTGCTGGTCGCTTATTCGCGTCGGTCCGCCTAGTGGAGCAACTGTTGTTGCACCTTCTTCGGAAACCAGAAGGAGATTTCTCGGATAATCGGGATCGTCGAAGCTCCATGTTCCCGATTCGGGGAAAAAGTTTAACCCATCTCCGGGAACAACTTCGAAAGTACCATCAATGTTAAACGATAGCTCCAGTTGGTTATCACTTTCCGTATAAAATCCGGATATATCTCTCTCGGGATTCGCTGGATTAGACTGGTCAACCAGATAAGCTTCAGCCACTAACCAATCTGTGGCAGTTAATCCTTCGCCTTTATCAAATGGTTCGCCAATGGGCGGAATATCATCGTCCTTACAGCCAAATGCGAAGGCGATTATAAAAGTGAGAATAAAATATTTTGATGTTTTCATATCGTCGTTTATTTCAATTTAACAACCACCGGTTGGATTGAGTTCGAACACTGCGGTTCCTTCTGTTGCCGGGAATTGAAGCACCATCCCGTTGGAAACTCCAGGCGGCGCTCATTCCTGGCAGCTTCAATAATGTCCTGATCAGAAGCTCCACTTGGCAAGTTTGCCACAACAGAACCCCAGGCGCGCTCTCTTATGGCATTAATGTCGCCGATAGCCTGATCGAGATTGGAATTGAGTTCTCCGGCAGATTCCGCGCGAATCAGGTGCATTTGGGTCAAAGTAAGTACTGGAATATTAAAAAATTCCGCTTCAAACATCGTGGTAATGTAGCTGATGTTTCCATCGTTATCCAATATTTGGTAAAGTCCCGCTCGCAGGGTATCCTGGTTTGTAGAAAACTCCAACATTTGATCGTATAGATCTTCTGGCATTCTAAGGCTCGGGTTTTCTAGAGGGAAGTAATTGCCTCTAAAACCTCCGGCGCGGTTATCGATGGTTCCATTATTTAATTCGGCCGAAAAGATGTAAAAAATCGATTCTTCGCCGGGTTGCGGGTGCTGGTATTTATTTACTCCTGCATTTAAAGTATAGATTTTTGAGCTTATCACTTCGTCGGCGAGTTGATACGCCAGATCGTATTCGTGCATCTGAAACCTCACTTCCGCTTCCAGCGCCTTCGCTGCCGATTTGTTTGCATACGCCGGGCTGAGGGGATGCATTTCGGGAAGGTTCTCTTTGGCTACAGCCAGGTCGCTCAGAATTTGATTGTAAACCTGTTGAACCGTAGATCTCTCAATATTATCGACTGAGTTTTCGAGTCTGATCGCTACGCCCGGATGTGAATTGTCTGAAGTAAATCCGTAAGGTTGTGCCCAACCGCGAACAGCTTCAAAATGAGCGAGGGCTCGCAAGAAAGAAGCTTCGCCAATAAAACGGCTTCGTTCTAAGGAAGATAATTCAATATTATCTACTTCTTCAAAAACCGTATTACATCTAAAAACGGTGAAATATAAATTATTGAATACGTTGGCCATCGACCCATTGAAAATAGATGTAGATCTCAGCCAAACCGAGGTTAAATCGTCTTGTTGTACCGGTCTGACCAGATTATCGTTAAGGCAATTGAATAGGTTTTGCAAATTTCCGTTGTAGGTATTACCCAAAACGTCATAAGCCGAATTTAACAGCTCTTGCATGTCATCTCTCGTTTCTACGAGTTGATCAGTAGGGATTCTCGCACCATCGGTGTCGGGTCTTTTCTCCAGCAAATCTTCGCAGGCAGAAATGGGTATAATCATTACCCCAAGCAAAATGATGAGGAATCGATTGTATGTAGTTGATTTCTTCATTTTGTTAGAATCTAAGGTTAAAGGCTAAGTTAAATGACATTTCCTGTGGAGGTGTCAAATAGGTAATATTCGGGCTCAGATTTCGGTCTGTTGGATTCTCAAAATCTCGGGCAATTTCCGGGTCAAGTCCACCGAAATTCGTAAATGTTAGAAAGTTAGTAGCCGAAGCCGTAATGGTCAAACTCTTAAAGGGCATGGAGCCGATACTGAATTCGGGAACGCGGTAAGAAACACTCAAACGTCGAAACCTGAGGTAATCTCCATCGTCTAAAAACTGGGTAGTATTGTTGTTGAAAGCATTGTCTAGTCCGTAGTTCTCTGGTAAAAGAGAAGATTGTGGATATGTGGCCTGGTCGCCCGGTTGACGCCACCGATCGAATAATTCTGTTCGCATGTTCCAATCTGAAACCACTCCAAGCTGTCTTTTCGATGAGGAGTCAAAAATATCACTGCCCATGCTGAATACCACGACTAATCCCACATTCCATCTGCCAAATTCGAAGGTATTGGTCATTCCACCTATAGCTTTGGGCAAAACACGACCTACCGGAACACGGTTTTCGGGATCCCAGGTCGTGGTTTCATTTCCGTTGGCATCCAAATAAACATTTCTTCCGGTCTCGGGGTCGACATGGGAATGGCGAACCAGGAAGTTCGTCCCAACGGGTTCTCCAAGTACTATTCTCGTATCGTTTGTTCCTCCACCCACAGCGTCTTCGGTGTAACCGCCAATGCTTTGGATTTCATTGTAATTGTAACTTATATTAAAATCCGTTTTCCAAAGGAAATTCTCACGGTCCATATTTATGGTGGTCAATGTGAACTCCACCCCCTGATTTAATATTTCACCTAAATTATCTAACCATACCGACACTCCAGTGCTGTTTTGGGGCGTTACACCCATGAGTACGTCAGTTGATTTCTTGTGATAAAGCGATAAAGTCGTTGTTATCCGGTCGTCAAAAAATCCGGTTTCAAGAGATACATCAAACACATTAGAAGTTTCCCATTTCAGGTCTGGGTTTGGCACTACCGATAAAAACCGATAGTTTTCAGCATTGTAGCCATTTGCCTGCACCTGGCCGAAACCGTATTGCTGATATTCCCCGATAGCGGCATTACCGGTGACTCCCCAACCAGTACGGAGTTTCATAAATGAGATCAGATTACTCTCTTTCAAGAAATTCTCTTCACTCAATACCCATCCGGCAGAAAGAGAAGGGAAGAAACCAAACCTGTTGTTTTCTCCAAATCTGGAAGAGCCGTCAACACGGGCGCTGGCCTGGGCAAAATACTTATTATCGTAGTCGTAGTTTACCCGTGCAAAAGCAGACAGGAAATTGTACTCCTCTACGATATCTTCACCATCTACATCGTAACCAGACGTAATAATATCGTTGGTTTCCGAATCCCTTTGAATTTGAGTATTCAGGAGGTTATCATTTTCGTAAAAGGGCCCGTTTACGTTTTCGTCTTCTCTAAATATTCTCGATCCTCTTCTGGTTTTAGATTCCTGATACTCCGCTCCCACTAAATAAGTGAGGCTGTTCTTATCGTCTAAATCGTGGAAATACGTGGCCGTGGCATTGGCATTCCAGTTGTTGGTGCTTGTAGGCCAGCGTTCCGCCAGGTTAAATAAATCTGAAGTTCGGTCGCCGTCTCGCAATCTGGCATTTTGAAACTTGTCGTCCTTAATGTCCATAAAATCGTAACCCACATATCCCTTTACAAAAAGTTTGTCGCTGGGTTTAAACTCTACTGAAATATTGTTGATCGACCTCCACTCTACCGTTCTCCAATCTTGCAACTCGCGTTGCCGAACGGGGTTAGACCCGAGGTCGTAATAATCTCCCGGCAATCTGGTTACTACCCCATCGTTAGAGACTGTGTCGGAATAAAAGATGGGATAAATAGGTAAAGCTGTGGACATAGCCGCACCTAGTCCGCCACTCCACGCAGCATCAACGCGGTTGTTTACTCCCTGACTAACCGATGTGCTGGCGCTGAGTTTAAGTTTTGGACTAATCTCGTAACTGGCATTAGCTCTGAAAGATGTTCTCACATAAGAATTTCCTTCGAGGTAACTCTGATTGTCGTCGTAGCCGATAGAAGAGAATAACTTGAATTTTTTGGTGGCGTAATTCGCCCCAAAATTATAAGCTTGTTTAAATCCGGTTCGGATGGTTTCATCTACCCAGTCTGTGTCTGTGTTTCGGGCATCTTCCCAGGAAATACCGCCGGGCAAGGTGGCCAGACCTACATTGCCGTCGTTCTCCCAGGCCTCTTGCCTAATTTGCAGATACTCGGCCGAGTTCATCATATTGGGCAAAGCGGTAGGGCGAGAAACGCCATGGCGGGTGTTCAAATCAAAAGACCAACCTTTTCCCGAGCCAGATTTTGTCGTAACCAGCACAACTC